>JAWVZU010000078.1:0-14024 GCA_033722075.1 Lysobacterales bacterium | reverse complement strand
GCGGAAAACGGCGCCATCCACGTGGAAGACAGCGCGACGGTCCAGGGCAACATCCTGGTGGGCATCCAGCGTCCGACCTTCACCTTCGACCCGCGCGCCGTGGCGAACCAGTTCCTGGCCAACCTGTGCTCCAATACCCTGGTCGCCTGCCCCGATGTGGACGGCAACCTCAATGCCGAACCGCTGTTCGACAACACGACCGATTACGTGCTCGGTGCCGACAGTCCGGCCATCGACGCGGGCCCCAACAACCCCTTCCTGATCGATATCGACGGCAGTCCAGCTGACCTCGGCATCTACGGGGGGTCTTTCCCGATCGATGCCTTCGACGACCAGCGTGGCCCGGCCGCGACCGGCCCGTATGTGTATCCCATGTTCGAGATCGTCAACGACGTGAACGCCGTGGGCGAACTTCAGCTGAAGATCTTCAGCGCCGCTCGGCACCAGTAGGGGCCACGCGAATGCGACTCGCCATTGGATTCGTCCTCTTGGCCGGCGCTTGGGCAGTATCCGCGCAGTCGATCACGGAGGCTGAATACTTTTTCGACAATGCGGCGCTCGCCGAAGGCTCCGGTATTCCCATCACCGTCTCCGGGAGCGAGTTCCAGGCTTCCACGCTGCTCGAATCGGTCGACCTAACCGCGCTGGCTCCGGGAAGCCATGTGCTTTATTTCAGAACGCGCGACAATCTCGGCGCCTGGTCTTCGGCGATTGCCCAGCCGTTCCTGGTGGCTGGCGGGACGACCGACACCATGAGCGTGTCCAGGGTGACTGCGGTTGAGATCTTCTTCGACGCGGACCCGGGCGAAGGCGGAGGCCAGGCGGTCTCCTCGTCCAGCGAACCGGCACTGCTTTCGGTCGGCAGTCTCGTGCCGGATGGTACGCCTGGCGCCCACGTCTTCTCGTTCCGCGCGCAGCAGGACGGCGCTGACTGGTCGGCACCCGTTGGCCAGCCCTATTTCGCCGCGGCAGGCACGGCCGATACGCAGGTGATCCCCTTTGTGGATCGCATCGAGACGTTCGTCGATGTCGATCCGGGACTCGGTCTCGGCAACGACACAGCGCTGGTGGACGTCGACCTGGCCCGGTCGGCCACTTTCACGCGAGACTCGTTCGACATCTTTTCCGTCTCGCTCGGCAGCCATACCCTTTTTTGGCGGGCCCGGGATTCCCAGGGCAATTACTCGGCCGAGCAGGCGCAGGGTTTCGACACGCGTGATCTGGATGGTGATCGGGTGGCCGACCTCGTGGATGCCTTCCCGAACGATCCCCGGGAATGGGGCGACGCCGACGGAGACGGGATCGGCAACAACAGCGATCCGGACATCGACGGCGATGGCCTGGACAACGCGGTGGACACCGACGACGACGGGGACAGCCTGCCCGACGACTACGAGATCGCCAATGGCCTGGATCCGGCGGACCCGACGGACGCCATCCGGGACGATGACGATGACGGACTGACCAACACCGAGGAGTTCGTGCTCGGGACGGATCCGCAGAATCCCGACACAGACGGCGACACGGTAGTGGACAGCCTCGATCCCTCACCGCTCAGGGTGGGCACCATCACGGAAGTCCCGACGCCCTCCGGTCTCTCCACCAGCGACCGCTTCGGCGAGGCCGTTGCGATCTCCGGGAACATGATGGCGGTCGGCGCGCCGGAAGCCGGCGGAACGGGCGCGGTCTATCTCTACAACCTCGAGGGAGGCGAACCGGTACTCGACTCGACGCTGGAGCTGCCGCAAAACGTGGTTCTGTCCGATTTCGGATCAGCGGTTGCAATGAACGACTCCATGCTGGCAGTCGGGGCACCGGGTTTCATCACCGAATCCGAGGCGCAGGCTGGGAATCCCCTGCGGGTGGCGATCTACGAGCGGTTGGGCAGGGACTGGCAGTTCAAGGAGGCGCTGACGGGCACAGGTTCAGATCTGAATGATGATTTTGGATCTTCTGTCGCCCTGGACGGTACGATGCTGGCGGTTGGCGCGCCCGAGGACGACGAGGGCGAGTCGAACGGCTCGGGAGCCGTTTACGTGTTCGAATTCGATGGCGACTCGTTCAAGCAGATGGACAAGGCGAAACCGCTCGACCCGCAACCCAACCAGCGATTTGGTGCATCCGTAGCCGTCGAGAACGGTCGTGTCGCGGTCGGTGCGCCAAACTCGCCGATCAACCAGGCCACCCAGGGGCTGGCCCAGATGTACGAGCTTCTGCAGGGCAATCTCAGTTCTATCGGTACGGTGACCGGATCGCAGTCAACGACAGGTTCCAGATTCGGTCAGTCAGTCCAGCTGGTCGGCGGCAACCTGCTGGTCGGTGCGCCGGGCGACGTTTCAGATCAAGGCAGTGTCTATCAGTACGATCCTTCCGCCAGTTTCGTGGAGTCACGCCGCTTGTCGGATCCGGAAGGCGGCGCGGGTCACGAGTTCGGTGCTTCGGTCTTCGCAGCCGAGGATCTGGTCGCCGTCGGCGCACCCGGAGCCGGAAGCGGGGGCGCGGTATTCCTTTATCAGGTTGCGGAAGGCTTGAGTGCGAAGGGCACGCCGCAACCGGATCGGATCGACGCGCTGTCGGGCCAGGCCGGCTTCGGTGCGGCCGTC
This sequence comes from Lysobacterales bacterium, assembly GCA_033722075.1. GTDB lineage: Bacteria > Pseudomonadota > Gammaproteobacteria > Xanthomonadales > SZUA-38 > JAWVZU01. The sequence goes on along the minus strand of JAWVZU010000078.1, from coordinate 11,421 downwards.
GCCGTTTTTGAAGATCGCGTGCTCGTGGGCGCGCCGTCTTCAAGTGACGGTGGATCCGCTGCCCTGGAGCGTGATCCGCGCAAGCTGTTCAGTGACGGCTTCGAGTGAAGCTGTTCATGGAACGCCTGGAGCGCCACGCACTTTCTCGCCTGCTGGCGGGATTGCTGTTGCTGGCGATGGTAACTGCGCAGGCAGCCGCCGAGCCGATCAAGGCCATCTGGATCTGGGAAAACGATACGTTTCGGCTGCTCGATGACGCCGGCTGGCGGGAGCAGGTCCTCGATCGCCTTGCCGACGATGGATTCAATACCCTCTACGTGTACGCCGATTCCTTCGAGGGTCGCGCGCCGATCGTCGACGAACCGGAACGCTATGCAATGCTGATCGCCGCGGCGCGTGATAAGGGCTTCCGGGTGGAGGCGTTGCTCGGGTCCGCTTACCTCGAAACCAACCGGTATGTGATGCCGGAATACAGCGAAGATGCCCGAGCCATGCTCCAACGCGTCCTGGACTACAACGCGGCGGCGCCGGAGAACGGTCGCTTCGATGCGATCCAGCTGGACATCGAGCCCTACACGCTGGACGAGTGGGATGAAGATCGGATGCAGGTCTCGGAGTGGTTCGCAGCCGCTGCTGCGCGGTGGCGGGCGCAGGTAGGCAATCTCATCCTCGGCGCCGCCATTCCCTTCTGGTTCGAGCGGGTGGAGTACGGTGAGGGCACGCTGGCCGAATCCTTGCAGCTCACCTTCGACTATGTCGCCCTGATGGACTACCGGGACGAGGCCGGCGGAAATGACGGCATCATTCGTCACGCCGGCGACGAGGTGATCCTCGCGAGCAAGCTCGGCCGCAAGGTGATCATCGGGGTCGAAACGGACACGGCCGATCTCGACAAGCTGACCTTTTTCGAGGAGGGCCGCCTTGCGATGGAAAGCGCCCTTGAGGAAGTCCACGAGGCCTACGCCGCGGAGCCCGGATTCGGCGGCATCGCCATCCACCACCTGAGGTCCTACCTGCCGTTGCGGGACTGAGCGCAAGCTTTGTCGAAGACTACTGTCGCCTCGGGACATGAGCCGTCCTCACGCCTAATGAATGCAAGTCAAACCTGGGCGGCCCTCTATGTCCCGTTCCAGCGCCTCAGGCGTCAGTCAGAGCTTCTGGATACTTTCGGAGGGGCGCGTTGTACTCCTGCTGTCGCTATAATATGCGCCAGACCTGTCTCAATCAGTCAGCACGTACAACCGATGCACAGATCAATCTTGTGGCAATCGTTGGCGCTGGGCCTTGGGCTCATGACCGTTGCAGGAAACGGGTCGGGGCAGGTAGAGCTTGGCGACCTCGGCAGCAACGGCTTCCGAATCTCCGGCATCGATGACTTTGATGCTGCCAGCGTCTCCGTCTCCGGCGCCGGGGATGTCAACGGGGACGGCCTCGGTGACGTAATCATCGGCGGTCCTTTTGCCGATCCCGGCGGCCGGAATCGAGCCGGCGAGAGTTACGTGGTGTTTGGTAAGGCAGACAATACACCCGTGTCGCTAGCCGATGTTGCTGGCGGTAGCGGGGGCTTCGTTATGAACGGCATCGACGAGAGCGACTACGCCGGCCGCTCGGTGTCCGGTGCCGGTGACGTCAACGGGGACGGCCTTGATGACGTGATCATCGGGGCCTACCAGGCCGAGGATTTTGGCGGTCAGAGCTACGTCGTCTTCGGAAAAGTGGATGGCAACCCTGTCGAGCTCAGCGACGTGGCCCTAGGTAACGGTGGTTTTCTGATTGTCGGCATCGAGCCGTTCGACTTTTCCGGTCGATCGGTTTCCGGTGCGGGCGACGTCAACGGCGATGGCCTGGACGATCTAGTCATTGGAGCCTTCGGTGCCGAGCCTGGCGGCGAGAGTTATGTAGTATTCGGCAAGCCGGACGGCGACCAGGTTCTACTCGGAAACGTCGCCAGCGGAATTGGCGGTTTCGTTATGCGGGGCGTTGATCAGGCCGACTTCTCCGGGATTTCCGTTTCAGGTGCCGGAGATGTGAACAACGATGGCCTGCACGACGTTATCGTGGGCAACGGTGGCGGGGATCCGGGCGGCAACACGGCTGCCGGAGAGGCCCACGTGGTGTTCGGGAAATCCGATGGAACGCCCGTAGATCTGGGCGATGTGGCCACCGGCAAAGGCGGCTTCGTGATCAATGGTATCGATTCGGGCGACAGCGCCGGCGAGGCGGTCTCAGGCGCAGGTGATGTCAACGGTGACGGCTTCGATGACGTCATCATTGGTGCCTATCGTGGCGACCCTAACGGGATAAGCGATGCCGGCGAAAGTTTTGTGGTGTTCGGCAAAGTCGATGGGACGCCCGTTGAGCTGAGCGACGTCGCAGGGGGCGCGGGCGGCTTCGTGATAAACGGTGCGGCGCTCTCCGATTCTTCCGGTTTTGCGGTCTCCGGGACGGGCGACGTAAATGATGACGGACTTGACGACGTTCTCGTTGGATCCCCCAATGCCGACCCCGATGGCAAGGTCTTCGTCGTTTTCGGCAAGAAGGACGGCATGCCGGTAGAAGCAAGCGACCTGGCCGCCGACAATGGCGGCTTCATCCTGAACGGCGCAAGTAGCGATTTCTCCACAGGTCTTTCCGTGTCCGGAGCAGGTGACGTCAATGCGGATGGTGTCAGCGACATGTTAATTGGTGCGACCTCCTTTGATCGCGCTGGCTCAACCTACGTCGTGTTTGGTAAGCGACGCGAGCTTCTGTTCATGGATGGCTTCGAGCCGCCGCTCTAGTCACCCGATTTCTGTATTCTGGAAATCCATTTCCGGAGATCCAATTCCGGACACCCACCGGCGCGGTCATCCCGGAGATCCCCGAGGCGCGTTTCGCCCTTGGTATTGCCCCCCACTGTCCGCGGTGCAAAACAGTCCCAGCGCCACGAATAATCCCGATAGGCGCTTTATTGCTACCGCTAATTGCTGCCTCTGTTTGGCTATAGACAGCGTCGACCGCCTGACGGTGAGAGATCATTTCCTCCTGGCACTACTTCTGGCGGGTTTCGTGCTGGTCTCCTACAGCGTCACACAGCGCATTTTTGAAAGTCGGACACCTGGCTCTCCCATCGCCAAACCACGAGGGGACAGAAAATAGCGCGTTTCTGGCCACCGGCATCCACAAGGACCTGTTGAAGTTAATGACCCGAATCGGCGGTCTCACGGTCATCTCTCAGACCTCTGTAGAGGTTTACCGGGATAGCGACAAGCAGCTTCGTGAGATCGCCCATGAACTGGGCTGTATGTCCAAGAGGCTCGCCCGGGCGGCGCAGATTTGGTAACTTTCGTCAACTTCGAGCGCGGATGGTCCGGATAAAGGTAGTCCTGGATCGCCGAACCGGCGTGGCGAGACCCTCGCCTCGACAGCATTCACAGGGGATGACATGGCTGACAAGTTTCGACTCGTAACCCGCAGCGATTTCGATGGCCTGGTTTGCGCCGTGCTGCTGAAGGAACTCGACCTGGTCGATGAGATCGTCTTCGTGCATCCGAAGGACATGCAGGATGGGAAGGTCGACATCGGACCCAATGACATCACCACAAATCTGCCCTACGTGCCCAGTTGCCACCTCTGCTTCGATCACCATTCGTCGGAAATCACTCGCACTGGCGGTGCCAAGGCAGACAACTACATCATCGATCCGGACGCGCCCTCGGCAGCGCGGGTCGTGTTCGAGCATTACGGCGGCCGGGACCGGTTTACGAATATTCCCGAGGGCCTGATGGTCCAGGTGGACAAGGCCGACTCGGCCCACTTCAGCGAGGAGGACGTTCTCTTCCCGGAGGACTGGGTGCTCCTGAGTTTCCTGATGGATTCGCGCACCGGGCTGGGTCTCTTCAAGGATTTTCGCATTTCCAACTACGACCTGATGATGCAACTGATCAGCGCCTGCCGCGATCACAACATCGACGAAATTCTCGATATGCCCGATGTCCGGGAGCGCAAGGAGCTTTACTTCGCGCACCAGGACAAGTTCAAGGAGCAGCTCCACCGCTGTGCCGAGGTTCACGACAACCTGGTGGTTCTGGACCTGCGCGACGAAGAGGTCATCTACGCCGGCAATCGATTCGTGATCTATGCGCTTTATCCCCAGTGCAATGTCTCCATGCATGTCCTGTGGGGCGTGGACAAGCAGACGACCGTGTTTGCAATCGGGGCATCCATCTACAACCGCACCTGCAAAACCAACATCGGTGAGCTGTGTCTCGCCCGGGGCGGCGGCGGACACCGCTTTGCCGGGACCTGCCAGATCCCCACAGAGGACTCCGAGCGGGTCAAGCAGGAGTTGATCAAGCAGCTCACCACCATCGGCTGAGCGACCCTATTTCCGAGAGAGAGACGGTCTCTCTCTGCGGGTTAGGGTGGCTGCCGAGCACGGACCCCACAGCGCTTCCACGTCCCGGCGGTGGCGATCGGCTGGATCTACGAGCTGACGCCGGAGGGCCTGAAACGAGACACCGGCCCGGAAGCGGCGTCGCCGCTGCAGGCTCGCACCGGGCGCAAGCTCGACGTGGCCATTGTGGCGCTGCCGGTGGTCGTCGCCGGCCTGCTGGCCTGGCAGCAGGTGGGGGGCCAGGGCCGGCCATCGTAGATTCGAGCGCCAGGCCCGAGTCGGTGTCCGACGAGGAAGTCGATTTCGATGCCGGTGCCGAGGCAACCCTGGCGGCCAGCGAGATCGTGAAGTGCGAAGACGTCGAGGCCGAGCCCTCCGTCGCGGTGCTGCCCTTCACCAACATGAGCCCGTCGATCGAAAACTTACGGCGCTGGGCCGAAAAGATCGGTCAGAAGTTCCTGCATGGGGTGAGTCTCTACCGCGCATTTGATTGCTGGGGTGTTTATCAGCGCAAATCACAAAGCGGGCAGGGGGGCTGCGGGCGCATGCTAGCATCCGGGAGATGCTTGCCCAAGAAGCGCGAACAGCAGTGACGTGCTTCCTATACCCAGGCCCAGAACAAGGAGTCACGATGCAGGACACAAACTTCAAAGCCGGGCCGCTGCTCGAGCCGTTACCCGCGCTCGATAGCGAGCAGGGATTCGAGCCGCTGCGGGTAGAGGGACGGATTCCTGCGGAGCTGATCGGAACCTACGTGCAGAATGGGCCTGCCAACTGGAGCCGGGTTGATGCCTCGCACTGGTTCGACGGCCTGGGAGCGCTGCGGGCTGTTCGTCTGGGCGCCGAGGAGGCGCGCGGAGCCCTTCGTTTCATCCACTCACCCACCGTCGATGAACATATCGAGGGGCGCGCACACCACATGGCCTTCGCGCAAAAGGGCGGCGTTCGAGAGCGACTGGCCGCCCTCTTTGGCGCCTCGCCGCTCCGCAACCTTGCCAACGTCAACGTTACGCCACATCGGCGTGAGCTGCTTGCCCTCATGGAGGGGACCTTGCCAGTCGAAGTGGGGCTCGACGAACTCGATAGTCGCGGTGAGACCGACCTCGGAGGCGTGCTGCGGGGAGCGCTGCACGCCCACTTCCACCGAGTTCCGTCGCGCCAGACCACCTACTTCGTCGGCGAGCGCATAGGCCCCAGAGTGTACCTGGATCTCTACGCTTTTCCCGATCAGGCACCGCCGCAGCGATTGTGCGAAATTCGGCTTCCCGGCGTTACCGAGCTGCACGATTTCGCCGTCACGGAGCATCATGCCATTGTGGTGCTCACACCGCTGTGGACCTCTTCTTTGAAGATGCTGTGGAGAGGTTCCTATGCCGGAAGCCTTGAATGGCAACCGGAGCGGGGAACGGAGATCGTCATGATCTCGCTCGACGACGGGGCAGTAAGCCACCGTTTCATCACCGAGCCATTCTTCTTCTGGCACGTAGCGAAGGCCTGGGAGCGAGACGGCGACGATCGGATCGAGCTCGATCTCATCCGTTACCCCGACTTTGCCAGCTCGGTGATCTGGCAGGATCCAGATGGTCCACCCGACCGGCCTTACGAGCCGAGTTACGTGCGCGGGACCCTGGATCCCCGGCGCGGTCAGGCCAAGTGGGAGGAACGCTGGCGACAGGGATGCGAGTTCCCACGCAGCAATCCCCGCTTCGATGCCCGGCCCAGCCGCTATTGCTGGATGGCGGCCCAGCTCCCCGAAAACCAGCAAAGGGGATGGTGGGACCGGCTGGTCTGCTTCGACAACGAGACCGGCGATGTCGACTGGAAAACCGCGGGTGAGCGCTGCGCGATCGGAGAGCCGGAGGTTGTTCCCCGGGGAGAGGACGAGCGCGATGTATGGATCATGGCCCTGGTCTGGGACGTGAATGCCGGTGCCACCCACCTGGCCATCTGGGACGGCGCCTCCGCCGAGGAGCAGCCCATTGGCCGCGTCTGGTACGACCGGCCGGTTCCCCTTGGCCTGCACGGCTGCTGGATCCCGGGGCGATGAGGCGCTCATGCACCGGTGAGGACCACTACGCGCCCACCGAGCGCGCTTCCGAGGGAAAGGAAGATTCTCAGGGATGATCCTGGGAAAACCCTTGGCGGCGTTCTGATACCTGATTTCTGGTGCCTGATACCTGGAATTGGCGGAGGGGTGAGGTACGTCCATGTGCCTGTCCCGCCGGGCTCCCGCTGGTCGCGTTAGATCGTTCCCGACGATCTAATCGAACCCACAGCCTCCGGCGCGCGGGATCTCACCCACCCGCGGACGCACGAGCCTTTGGTTAAGACTCCATCTGTTGTCTGCAATCTGCCGTCTGCGATTTGAATTGGCGGAGGGGGTGGGATTCGAACCCACGAGGGGCGCTAACCCCTGCTGGTTTTCAAGACCAGTGCATTCAACCGCTCTGCCACCCCTCCGCATGTTGGGTGGGCTTTTGTTGGTTCGGGCTTCGAGATTTGCCCGGATTGTATCGCTTCGATCGGAGACCGTGTCCCTGCTGGTTTTGACTCGTACATCCCTGTACTCGGGTCTCCGACCCGCTGACGCGCCGCTCCTACGGCGCAATGGAGATCAATCGGGTCGCCGCTCCTACGAATTAGAATCCGTGATTCCGTGGCGGATCGCAAGATGGGTCAGTTCCACATCGTTGTTGACGCCGAGCTTCTCCCAGATCCGGTACTTGTAGGTGCTGATGGTCTTCGGGCTCAGGGCCAGGGCTTCGGCGATGGTGTTTCCGTCGGCACCGTCCACCAGCATCATCATGATCTCCATCTCGCGCGCCGACAGTTCGTCGAAGGGACTCCGGTCTGCACCCGGAAGCAGGCTCAGCGCGAGGCGCTGGGCGATGTCCTTGCCGATGTACCGCTGTCCCCGGTTTACGCTGCGGATCGCAGCGAGGAGGTCTTCCGCCGCACAACCCTTGGTCAGGTAGCCCATGGCGCCGGCGTCCAGCAGCCGGGTAGGGAAGGGCGCCTCCGAATGGACGGTCAAGATGATCACCTTCACGTCCGGCATGGAGCCGTGGATTCGGCGAGTGGCCTCCACACCGCCCAGATTCGGCATGTTGACGTCCATCAGCACCACATCCGGCTTGAGTTCCCGGATGAGCTGCAGCCCTTTTTCTCCATCACCGGCTTCGCCCACGATCTCGATGTCGGCTTCCTTCTCGATGATGTAGGAGATGCCGGTCCGAACAATATCGTGGTCGTCGACCAGAACCAGGCGAATCATGCCGCACCCCCGCTGTGGTCAGCGCTTAAAGGCGTTCCATCGGGATCATGGTAGCGAGCGTCAGTCGGAGGTTCCAGTACGCTGCTCCGGCGCCGCCTTGCCGGAATCATTGCCGGACCCCGATTGTTCCGACTTTTCGGACGGCGCTTTCGCCGGGGCGCTCGACTGCTGGTCCTTGCCGCCGGGTCCTTCATTCGACTTGCTTTCCGGCTTCGAATCGCCCGGGCTTGACTTGGGCGTCTCGTTGGATTGGCTACCGGATTGCTGGCTACCGGCCTCCTGCTGCTGGGGCTTTCGCCCGCCACGACCCCGCCGACCGCCTCGACGCCGGCGCCGTCCCCCGCGCTCGTTCTTCTGTTGTCCGTCTCCGCCGGCTTCGGCTGTCTCTGCCTGCTTGCTCTGGCGCTTCTTCCCCGTCTTCTTCTTCGCCTGCGCCTTTTTCTTTCGCGGCCCACCCCCGGTCTTCTTGGTGGTGCGACGTTGCGACGGGTGTTTCGAGCGCGGTTGCCGGTCATCGGAGCCGCTTTGCCCGTTGGGCTTGCTGGAGTCAGATTTGTCTCCGCGAGCAGCGGGTTTCTTCGGCTTCTCCGGTTGTTCCTCGACGTTTCCGCCACCGAATACCTTCTTCAGCCAGCCCATGACGCCGACGCCGGCCTCTTCCGCCTCCTGCTGCTGCTCCTCGCGGCTGGGCGCCGGCGCCTGCGGAGGCGCGATTCTCGCCACGGCCGGGGCCTCGCTCGCCTGAAGGCCCTGGGCCGAATTGCTCGCCACCACCTCGGGCTCCGGCTCCTGGACCAGCTTGTAGCTGGGGTCGCTGTCCAGGCGGAGATCCTGGCGGCGGACGCGCTGAATCTCGAAATTGGGCGTTTCCATGTACTGGTTGGCAATGATCATCACCGGCACCCGGTGACGTTGCTCGATGAGGGCAATGGAATGGCGCTTTTCGTTGAGCAGGAAATTCGCGACCTTCGGCGGCACCAGGGCGATCACTTCGCCCGTGAACTCCTTCATCACCTCTTCTTCGACGAGACGGAGTACGGACAGGGCCAGCGACTCGACACTGCGAATGAATCCGTGACCCTGGCAGCGCGGGCAGACATTCTGGCTCGACTCCTCCAGCGAGGGTCGCAGCCGCTGCCGCGACATTTCCATGAGGCCGAAGCGGGAGATCCGGCCGATCTGGGTCCGCGCGCGATCAAGCCGCAGCGACTGGCGCAACCGCTCCTCCACCTTGCGCTGGTTCTTGTTGTCCATCATGTCGATGAAATCGATGACCACCAGCCCGCCGAGGTCACGAATCCGCAGCTGGCGTGCAATCTCCTCCGCGGCCTCAAGGTTGGTCATCAGGGCCGTCTCCTCGATATCGCCGCCTTTGGTGGCCCGCGCGGAGTTGATGTCGATGGAGATCATGGCTTCCGTGTGATCCACCACGATGGATCCGCCCGAGGTCAGCTGGACCTCACGTGCGAAAGCGGATTCAATCTGGCTCTCGATCTGGAAGCGGGAGAAAAGGGGCGTGGGATCGGAGTAGAGCTTGAGCTTGCGCAGGTTGTGCGGCATCACCTGCTGCATGAACTCCCGCGCGTCCTGGCACATGCCCTCGTGATCGATGAGAATCTCGCCGATATCCGAGCGAAGGTAATCCCGCAACGCACGAATGATGAGGCTGCTTTCCTGGTAGATCAGGAAAGGCGCCTTGCGCTCCTCGGCGGCACCCAGGATGGCCTTCCAGAGTTGCTGCAGGTAATCGAGGTCCCACTGCAATTCTTCCTGGTCGCGGCCGACGCCGGCGGTCCGCACGATCAGTCCCATGCCGTCGGGCAGATCGAGGTTCTTGATCGTCTCCCGGAGCTGCTGCCGGTCCTCCCCCTCGACACGCCTGGATACGCCACCGGCACGGGGATTGTTGGGCATCAGGACCAGGTACCGACCGGCAAGACTCACGAAGGTGGTCAGCGCGGCGCCCTTGTTGCCTCGCTCTTCCTTCTCCACCTGCACGACCACTTCCTGGCCTTCCTTGATGGCATCCTTGATGCTGGCTTTCCCCGGGCTGTTGCGAGCCTGGTCGGAGAAATATTCCGAGGAGATTTCCTTGAGGGGGAGGAATCCGTGACGATCTGCGCCGTAGTCGACGAAACAGGCGTCCAGACTGGGTTCGACCCGGGTCACGCGGCCCTTGTAGATGTTGGCCTTTTTCTGCTCCCGGGAGGGAACTTCGATATCGAGATCGTAGAGGGTTTGCCCATCCACGATCGCTACGCGCAACTCTTCTGGCTGAGTCGCGTTGATCAGCATTCTTTTCATTGTTGTCGTCCTGGCGCGCTCGACCCGGTCTTGACGCAAATGATCAGGGAGCGCGCGTATCCTTTTTTATAGGCTGGACCCGACACTGCGGCACCAGCGTGAAATCAAGCTGAACCTTGCTTCCGGACAGTCTGCCGGCAGGCTGCGCGTCAGGACTCGGGGCCACACGATCGGCAAAACAGAAACTTACGGCCGCTCCGAGGGAAGGACTGCTGGAGATGCAGGCTCGAAGCGGAACTATAGCAACCCCGCTACGGCGCATCAATCTGCGCTTTGCGTTGCCATTTCCTCCGGTCCCGAATCCACCGGTCGCCCGTCGAAATAGACCCGGTTCCGACCGGCTCTCTTGGCCAGGTAGAGCTGGTCGTCGGCATCGCTGATCATCTTCTCATGATTGGGCAGGTCGGTCCGATCCGAAATACCGATGCTGATCGTGACCTGCAGGTCCGGATGGATGAACCCGAGCACCGTGCTCTCGATGGTCTGTCGCAGGCGCTCGCAGCGGCGTGCCGCCTCCGGCCCGCTCCAGTTGTCGAACAGCAGGGCAAACTCTTCGCCGCCATAACGCGCCGCCAGCAGCCCTTCGGCTTCTAGCCGTCGCAATTCCTTGCCGATCACCTTCAGGACGGCATCACCGGTCTGGTGGCTATGGGTGTCGTTGATCCGCTTGAAGTGATCGATGTCCAGCATGGCCACGGCGAGCTTCGTTGATTCCATGTTGTGCAGGCTCTTGAACGCCCGGGCCATGCGCTCGTCGAATCGGCGCCTATTGGCCAGTCCGGTCAATGCGTCTTCTCGCGCCTGCCTCTCGAACGCACGCGACTGGCGTTCCAGTTCGCGAAGCAGGTCGAGCTTCTCCTCGTTCGCGATCTCGAGCTGGCGGGTCCGGTCGCGGAGGGCGCGGGTCCGGTCGGCAATCTCGCGGGCAAGAAACTGTGCGCGGCGCCGCAGGTCGGCTACGCGCCACCGCACACCGACCCAGAGGAGGACGAAGGCCGTCGCGACCACCAGGCCTGAGAACCAGCGCGTCTCGTAGAAATGCGGCTCGACGTGGAATGCGAGGGTTGCGAGCTCCTCTCCCCAGGCGCCGCCGACGCCCGCCTGCACCTGGAACTCGTAGGGCCCGGGGTCCAGGTTCGTGTAATGGGCCGTACGAAGGCGCGTGGGCGCCGACCACTCGTCGTCATAGCCGATCAGTCGGTAGCGATAGTCGATCCGGTCCGGCGCCCGCAGCATCAGGCCGGCAAAGGCAATCTCCAGGTGACGCGTGCCGGGAACGATTCGTGCCCGTTCGGTCACGTCGACCGGGGTCCCGTCGACCTCCAGTGCCTCGATGACCATGCTGGGCGGTCGGACCGTCAGGCGCGCCTGGTCGACCTGCGAGGGCAGGACCGTTGCGGCGCCCCGGGAGGTCGCGAACCAGAGTTCCCCGTCGGGCCCTCGGCTGGCTGCCGGTGTCGACCCGCCG
>JAWVZU010000077.1:0-14050 GCA_033722075.1 Lysobacterales bacterium | reverse complement strand
CCGGGTCACCAACGGCAAGCCGTAGAGTGTGACCTGTTCATAGCCCAGGACACGGCCCGCCTTTCTGGACCAGTAGGGCTCGAAATGATGCCGCTTGACCAGGTGACCTGCGGCCTGTTCAATCCACTCCGGTTCGACCTTCGCGTTGACCAGCGAGAACACCCGGGAGGTCTCCAGGAGGAACGCAGCCACCAGCCATTTCGGGCCTTTCTTCTGCAGTCCCGAACCCGGAAAGATGTTGAACCGGTGGTTCCGGGTGCCTTGGTAGTCCTCGTCGTCCTTGCAACCGACCTGCCCCAGGAACGCGGTCAACAGCGCCCGATGGATGGCCGCGTAGCTCGCCGGTCTGGCGTTGACCGACCAACCGGCTTCGCGGGCCCGCTCGAGGAGCTGGCGGCGAATGTCGGACCACTCCCGCATGCGCAGGAAATGGAGGAAGTTCGCACGGCACCATTTGCGCAGCTGGTTGACCGATCCCTCCTCCCGCGTCTCGTGGTATTCCCGCCAGAGTTTCAGGAAAGCGACGAAGTCCGAGCGCGGGTCGCGCCACTGGTCGTGGGCCGTGTCGGCGGCTTCCTGGGCCTCCATGGGCCGCTGGCGCGGGTCCTGGATCGACAGCACGGCCGCCAGCGTCGCGGCTTCTTCCACGCAATCGAACTCCCGACCTCCTTCCATCAGCCGCGCCAGCCGGACATCCAGCGGCCAGTTCGCCAGGGCCCGTCCGAGCCTGGTCAGGCGTTGCTCCTGGTCCAGAGCGCCCAGTTCCGTCAACAACTGATAGCCGTCGCGAACCAGCCGTCCGTCCGGCGGGTCCAGGAACGGAAACTCGTCGAGCCGGCCCAGGCGGAGGTGCTCCATCTGGAGAATCACGCTGGCCAGGTTGGTGCGGACGATCTCCGGCTCGGTGAACTCGGGGCGCTCGGCAAGGTCGTCCTCGCCGAAAAGCCGGATACAGATGCCGGGCCCCAGACGCCCGCAGCGGCCGGCGCGCTGGTCGGCACTGGCCTGCGAGATAGGCTCGATCGGCAATCGTTGGACCTTGGTCCGCAGGCTGTACCGACTGATCCGGGCGAGGCCCGAATCGATCACGAACTTGATCCGGGGCACGGTAAGAGAGGTCTCCGCGACATTTGTCGCAAGGACGATCCGGCGCTGCGACCCCGGATGAAAGATGCGCTGCTGCTCGGCGGCCGAAAGCCGGCCGAACAACGGCAACAGCTCCGTGTCGCGCAGGCGTTGCGCCTCGAGGTGCTCGAGCGCATCCCGGATGTCGCGTTCGCCGGGCAAGAAAACCAGGATGTCGCCCAGCGGGTCCTCCCGGGTCAGTTCGGTCACGGCATCCGCCAGGCCGTCCAGAAGGTCCCGCTCCGGGTCGTTGCCCACGGGCCGGTAGCGATGCTCGACCGGATAGCTTCGCCCGGACACCTCCACCACGGGGGCGTTGTCGAAGTGCTCCGAGAAACGCTGCGTGTCGATCGTGGCCGAAGTGATGATCACCCTCAGGTCGGGCCGACGGGGCAACAGTTGCTTCAGGTAGCCGAGCAGGAAATCGACGTTGAGACCGCGTTCATGGGCTTCGTCAATGATGATCGTGTCGTAGGCCTGCAGCTCGCGATCGCGCTGGGTCTCGGCGAGCAGGATGCCGTCGGTCATGACCTTGATCAGGCTGTCGCCGGTCACCTTTTCGTCGAAGCGCACCTGATAGCCCACGGCGCCCCCGACCTTCGTGCCCAGTTCCTCGGCGACTCGCGCGGCAATGCTGCGCGCGGCGATCCGGCGAGGCTGGGTAACGCCGATCCATCCATCCACCCCTCGCCCGGCCTCCAGGCAGAGTTTCGGGAGCTGGGTGGTCTTGCCCGACCCGGTCGCACCGGAAACGACGATGACCTGGTTTTCCGCCAGCGCGGCGGCGATGTCCCCGGCCCTGGCCGTGATGGGCAACTCGGGATCCAGCTCGACCCGCAACCCATGGTCCAGGCGCTGACTGCGGCGCTGCTCCGAAGCCTCGATCGCCCGTTCGAGCTTGGGCAATCCGCGATCGATGGGCAGGCGCTTCTGCAGGCGCTTCTCGAGTCCCCGGATGCGGCGCTCGAGAGCCGCCCGATCCGACCCGAAGACCCGGTCCAGGCGCGCTTTCAGGGCCGCCAGTGTGCTTGTTTCATCGCGCTGTGGCATTGGATTGGTAGTTTCCGATCCCGAGGCCTATTTTCAACCGGCCTTGGCCGACAAGAGTGATAGGTTAAACCTATCTTTATGATGATTATTAATTACTTTTATTTATTGATTGGCCAACATAGAATAGGGGCAAGTTTCGAATTGAAAGGTAAACACCATGTCTGACCAAGTCATCCACAATCTCTCGCGGCTCCTGGCCGACTCCTATTCGTTGTACCTGAAAACCCAGAATTTCCACTGGAACGTGACCGGGCCGCAATTCATCGCCCTGCACAACCTGTTCGAGGAGCAATATACGGAACTCGCCGCCGCCGTGGACGAAATCGCCGAGCGGATCAGGGCCCTCGGCGCCCGAGCGCCGGGTTCCTACTCGGCCTTTGCGGAACTGACTTCCCTTGAAGAATCTCCCAACGACCTGCCCGCCGACCAGATGATCGCGACGCTGCGCGATGACAACCGGGCGCTCGCCAGGACGGCCAACGCGGTCCTAGATGCGGCGGACGAGAACGGTGACGACGTCAGTGTGGACCTGGCCACCCAGCGGCAGACCGTGCACGAGAAGTCGGCCTGGATGCTGGCGGCACTGCTCCAGTAACGGTTGCAGGACAGGCGAGAGGCTCTGAGCTTCCGAGCCCGCATGGTTGCGGGCTCGGGGCGTTTTACGTATTATCTCGCGCTCGTTTTTTCAGGCGGGCCGTTAGCTCAGTTGGTAGAGCAGTGGACTTTTAATCCATTGGTCGAAGGTTCGAATCCTTCACGGCCCATCATCGAAGCAACGATTCTGAAAACCCCGCCCGGCGCGGGGTTTTTTCGTTGGTCGATGGTGCGCCGTGGAGGACCCCCTCCGAGTATCGCATGGAGTATTACCCATGGATCGGGTGATCGGTTGCTCTCAGGCGTTGGCGCACGAATCTCCTCGGTACGAGCAACCGGGTTCGAATCCAGGCAGCCCGACGCTGTTGGACCTCCCGCCAGCCTTGCCGAGTGACGCGGGGAGCTATTGCCCGTGCTGCGGGCACTTCGATGGTGCCCGCACGGCGCAACTTTGCTGGGCAACCACGGTCATCGAAGCTGCTTGACGCCTCTCGGCCAGTGACGCCGCAAACTACTGGCCCGTGTTGAGAAGCCCTCGATGGGCTTCGAACGAATAGACTCGATCGGTACACCCACCTCGTTCTGCCATGCGGGGTTCTGTCGCTTTCACTGCTAAGCCGTGGAGGATCCACCAGTGGTGGACTCATGAAGTGTTAACCCCGGATCGGGCGATCATTTGTGCTTGACCGTTGGAATGACGAGGCGGTGACGACCACGTGGCCCCTTCGTGCGATGATGGGCTCGTGAACCTGCGTAAGATCTATGGACAACTGGCGGAGAACTACTGGTTCTTCCCCGGCCTGATGACGCTTGCCGGCGTGTTTGGCGGTCTTCTGGCGGCCTCACTGGACCGTTGGTTCGAAGTGAACCAGTTGCTGGCGCTGCTCGGGCTCGATCGCGTCTCCGCCGAAGGCGCTAGAAGCCTGCTGTCGACCGCGGCAGCCTCGATGATCGGGGTGGCTGGGGTCACCTTTTCGATCACCATCGCCGCCATTGCCACGGTCACCACCCAGTTCGGGAGCCGGGTATTCGCCAACTTCATGGAAGACCGCGGCAGCCAGCTGACGCTGGGGATCTTCCTGGGCACCTTCGCCTATTGCATGGTCGTTCTGGGCTGGGTGCGCTCCCCAACCGAAAGCCATGGCGGGTTCGTGCCGCAGATCGCGCTCGCCGGCGGAATGCTCCTGGTCCTGCTCAGCGTCGGTGGGCTGATCTACTTCATTCACCATACGACCGACATGTTACGCATCCAGACTCAGATCGATGCGGTCGGCCGGCAGATGCGCCGGGCGATCAATGAGCGCTTCGAGTCCGGAGGGGATGCCAGCGAGACGGGTGCGCCGGAACCGGAGTGGGACCGGCACGACGAAATCGTCAGCACCCAGGCCGGCTATGTGCGCCGGATCGATCATGCAGAGCTGGTGAGCATCGCGCGAGATAACGACTGCGCTTTACGGGTGCTGGTCAGCCCCGGTGACTTCGTCATGACCGGCCAGGCGATCCTGCGGCACAACGGAACGCAAGACGATCTCGAAGCGGCACGCGGGGCATTCCGCCTTGGCGCCAGCCGCAGTGCGGCGCAGGACATCACCTACTACCTGGACCAGCTGGTCGAGATCGCGGTTCGGGCCCTCTCCCCCGGTATCAACGATCCATTCACCGCCGGAAACGCAGTCGACTGGCTGAGCGAGGGATTCGCGGCGCTCAGCGGCCGCCAGCTCCCGGGCGCCGTAGTCAGCGACGACGCCGGAAGTCCGCGGGTGTTTCGCAACGCGCTCGATTTCGAGGCTGTGGTCGACGGCACGCTGAGCCAGTTGATGCCCTATTTTGCCGGCGATCGAAATGCGACCCTTCAGCTCATGGACGCATTGGTATGCTGCTACAGAGCCTGCAATCAGCGTCACCGTCGTGCGGTCTTCGCGGAGCAGGCAACCCGCTTGCGGGAGATGGCAGCGGATAAGCTGGACCCTCAGACACTGGCGGTGCTGGACCGGCGCATCGACAGCCTCGATAGACGCGAAGCAGAGGAAGAGGACGACGATGATACGCCCAGAGCGGGTTAATCCAGACGCGAGATGGCAACGGAGCGATCAGGAAGTGGTCAGCCGCCCCTGATCAGCTGCCCGCCCACCCTCACGCCACGCCGCCAACGCATCCCTGATCACACCGTAGGCGGTTTGCAGGAAGATTGCTGCGATGAGGCTCGCCACGACCAGGTCCGGCCAGGGCGACCCGAACCAGGCAACCAGGCCGCCGGCGACGATGACGCCGGCGTTGGCCAGCACATCGTTACGCGAACACAGCCACACGGAGCGCATGTTGACGTCTTCGTCCCGGTGTTTCAGGAGTAGGACGAAGCACACCAGGTTGGCCACCAGGGCGACTGACGCCGTGGCGATGATGGCCGCACCGATCGGGTCAGGTGCACCGAGCAGGCCACGGATGATGCTCATGACCACCAGCACGCCGAACAGCAGCTGGATACCGCCCTTCACCAGCGCCGCGCCGGCGCGCCACCGCAGGCTTTGGCCGATAACCAGCAGGCTCAACGCATAGGTCAGCGCATCGCCCAGATTGTCGGCGGAATCAGCGATCAGCGCCCGCGAATCGGCCCAGATTCCGGCGCCGAGAACGCCGACGAACATGACGCCGTTGATCGCCAGGACCCATCGCAGCGTCCTGCGACGGCGTTTGTTCGCCGCCAGTTCATTGGCGCTCGCATCACAGCCGCAGGCGCTCACGAGATGCTCCCGGTCATCAGGTGAAATAACCCAGTTCCGCCAACCACTCGCGGGCGCGCTTCTCGTTCTGGAAATGGCGCACGTTGACTTTACCCCGGTCTATGACCTGACGCTCGATCATGGCCTGACCGACATCCAGCGAGCCGATCATGAAAGCGCCGTGGGCGCGGCCGCGAGCTTCGCAAAGGGCCACCGCCTTGCGGGCCACGTCGAGGGTATCGTCGGCGGCCAGTTGGAAGGCGGTGAAATCCACCAATGTCGCCCAGGGCTTCCCGGGCGGCAGTCCGTCGATGGTTTCATCCAGAACACCCAGGAATTCTTCCCGGAGCGGTCGATCCCAGGCTCCGATGCAGCGAATGACGATTACCCGCCCTTCGACGCCCACTTCGTATTTGCCGGCCATCTCGCACAACCCGCTTCGCTTTGCCCAGCTGAGTTGCAAGCTTATGCCGCTCAAGCGGATTCGGCAAAAACTGATGTCGGTTCCGGAACAGCACCTGAATCGTCTCGCGCGTTCATAGTGCAGGCACAAGCGCTCGAAGAGGATGCCCCTGATTGGCCATCGCCGGCCAGACGCGTTAGGGTGGAGGGACTGCCGCTTTCGATGCTCATCGGATCTGCGGCTTCTCGAATCCCAACGTTCCAGACAACCAAGGAGGTCCCATGCTGACTATTGCTGTCCGCGGTCTGCCGCGTTCCGCCACTGAAAAACAAGTTGAATCCATCTTTGAAGAACACGGTCGGGTGCACGAATTGCGCATGGCCCGAGATATTTTCTCCGGCCACTGCAAGGGCATGGCGCGGCTGCGAATGGAAGGTCACGAAGCGCGTGATGCGGTCGACTCCCTGGACGGCAAGATGCTGGACGGGAGCCACTTGAAGGTCCGGATCCAGCGCAAGAAGAAGACGCCCCGCTACCGTTCGGCTCCGATCTAACCCGCTTCGGCGGCATCCGGACAACCCAACGGAGGTTGCCGGATTCCCGCCGCCGTCACACCGTCTGCGCCCAAATCAACCGTCCTGACGGCCTGTAAGCCCGGTTTCCGGGTCAAACCTGGAAATATGGCACATTGATCTCCCCGCCAAAACCGGGAAGATAGGCCGTTTCTGGGGGTTTCGCCCCGACATCGAATGGCACTTTAAGGACTCAAGCATGGACGGGAAAAAGAAAACACTGGCTCTGCTCATCGCAGGCCTCGTCGGTTCCAGCAGCGCTGCGGCCGAAGATCTCATCGACATCTACGAGATGGCCTATTCCAGCGACCCGGCGCTCCTGGCCGCAAAGGCTCGTTTCGAGAGCACCGCCGAGGGCAAACGTCAGGCATTCGCCAACTTCCTGCCACAGATCACCGGTACCGGGTCCATTACCGAGGGCGATTCCACCTTCTCGATCAACGGAATGGAAGTCTCCGACACGGACACCGATAACGAGAACCTTCGCCTGGAAGTGCGCCAGACGATCTATGACCACGGCAATTACAAGAAGCTCGACCAGTCGCGTGCGCGTGCGGAACAGGCCCAGGCCGACTACGATGCCGCCCTGCAGGACTTTGTCCTGCGCGGCGCCGAGCGCTATTTTGCGGTTCTGACCGCCGAAGATGCATTGGCCTTCGCCATGGCCGAGGAGCGCGCCGTCGGGCGTCAGCTTGAGCAGGCCGAGCAGCGCTACGAGGTGGGCTTGACGGCTATCACGGACGTGCACGAATCCAAGGCCCGCTACGACAATGCCCGGGCCCGCGTGATCGTTGCCGAGAACAACCTGAGCGACGCCAAGGAAGCCCTGCAGGAGCTGACCAACGTCTACGTCGACAAGCTCGATCCGGTCCAGGAGGAGTTGCCCTCGGAAATTCCCGAGCCCAATGACCTCAATGCGTGGGTCGACATCGCCGTGGAGAACAGTCCGGCCCTGCGCTCGGCACGTTTGGGCGTGGATGTTGCGCACATGGGCGTGGCGCTGAGCAAGTCGGAATTCTATCCGACGGTCGGCGCAACGCTCAGCTACAACGAGTTCACCAACAACCAGTTCATCCTCCGGGACGACTTCCAGAACGTGATCGGGACCACCGATGCTGTGGCGGAAGACGTTCAGATCCAGCTGGCCGTCACTGTCCCCATCTACACCGGCGGACGGACCAGCAGCCGGGTCCGCCAGGCGGTTGCCGATCTGGAAGCCGCTCAACAGACTTACGAAGAGCAGCGCCGGGCAGTGATTCGCCAGGCCCGGAACGCCTTTCGAGGCACTCAGGCGAGCATTCTGGAAGTCGAGGCTCGCGAGCAGGCCGTCATTTCGGCGCAGAGTGCGCTGGAAGCGACGGAAGCCGGTTTCGAGGTCGGAACCCGGACCATCGTCGACGTGCTGCTCTCGCAGCAGCAGCTGTTCCAGGCTCAGCGAGACTACTCGCAGGCCCGGCACGACTACATCCTCAACCGGCTCCGGCTCAAGGAAGCTGCCGGGACCCTGACTCGCGACGACATCGCCGCGATCAATCAGCTGCTGGTCGAAGCCGGCTCTGCGGACAGCGAGTAGCGCCGGTCAGGGAGAGTGCCCGGACTTGAGCGAAGTCAAGGCGGACACGGTGCAGGCCGGGCATGCTGGCCCGCACCAAAGAACTGAGACTCTCCCATGGCACTCGAGTATCTTGGCCTGAGAATCGGAATCGCCGTCGCCCTGGCGGCGATTTCGGTCTTCCTGCTGACCCGCCCGATCCGGATCAAACGCGATAACGCGTGGGATCCGGGAGACCCGCGTCACTGAAACCCTGGGCCCGAAAACGGCACGAATCACATTTGCCGCAGGCCCGACCCTCATCATCGGCGCGATAGCAGGACACGGTCCGCGAATAATCCACCCCCAGCGCTGCTCCGCGCTTGACGATCTCGGCCTTGGTCAGATCGATGAGCGGCGTGTGAATCCGATAAGCGCTGCCTTCGACTCCGGCCTTGGTCGCCACGTGCGCCAATTCCTCGAAGGCGCGGATGAACGCGGGCCGACAGTCCGGATAGCCCGAATAGTCTACCGCGTTGACGCCGATAAACAGATCGGTCGACCCAAGCGTCTCGGCGTAACCCAGCGCAGCGCCGAGCAGGATCGTGTTGCGGGCCGGCACATAGGTCACCGGAATTCCTTCCGCCGGGCTGGTTGGAACTTCGATGTCGGCCGTCAACGCCGAGCCGCCGATGGCCCGCAGGTCGATCCGGATGATGCGATGGTCTACGGCCCCGAGCATGCGGGACAATTCGGCAGATGCAGCCAGCTCGGAACGGTGCCGCTGACCATAGTCGACGGCCAACGTGCGGCATTCAAAGCCGCCGTCGACTGCAATGGCGAGGGTCGTCGCGGAGTCCAGTCCGCCGGAAAGCAGCACGACGGCCCTTTTGGCTCCAGTCATCGCCCTGGCTCCGAGCCCCACAGGTACTTGTGGACCTGCAGCTGCAAGCGAACTTCGATTCGGTCGGCCAGGATCCATTCGGCCAGTAACCTCGGTTCCAGTTCACCATAGCTGGGCGAGAAAAGAACCTGCACTTCCTCCGCGGGCGGGCGCTCCTCGAGCTGGCGGCAGGCCCATTCGAAATCGTCCCGATTGCAGATGACGAACTTGAGCTGATCGCCGGAGCCCAGCAAAGCCAGATTCTCCAACCGGTTGCGCTGCACTTCACCGGAAGCCGGTGTTTTCAGATCCATCACCTTGCGCACCCGCTGATCGACCGGTGCGAGGTCAACTGCGCCACTGGTCTCCAGCGACACTTCGTGGCCTGCATCGCACAGGCGCTTGAGCAACTCGATACAGCGTTTCTGTGCAAGCGGCTCACCGCCGGTGACGCAGACTCGGCGCGTCGCGTACCCTGAAACTTCTTCGAGGATCTCGTCAAAGCTCATCCAGCGGCCGCCGTGGAACGCATATTCGGTATCGCAGTAGGTGCAGCGTAGCGGGCAGCCGGTGAGGCGGACGAACACGGTCGGCCATCCGACCGCATCGGCCTCGCCCTGGATGGAGTGGAAGATCTCCGTGATCTTCAGCTGTTCGGCGCGCTGCTCGACGCGCGGAGATGGAGATTCAGTGATCATTGCAAGGGATGGCCGGGTCTCGCGATACGAAAGTATCGAACCATGAAAATACATGAAAGGGCGCTGGCGCGCGCACCACGGCGCAACCATGAAGACGTGAAGGCATGGGGATTCGTCTGGTCAGCAGGTGAACCCACACAGCTTCATGTGGTTCATGGTTTTCATGGTTTGCCGCTTTGGAATAGATCGTAAAAGCGTCTGGCAGATCAGCCCGGCTGAGCCTGCATTATTCGATATAACCTTCGATGCGCATGGTGCGCAGCCGGTTCTGGGCCAGCCGCGCCGGTGTCGTCCCCGGGTAGGTCTCGACCACGCGCTCCAGTTCCTGTTCCGCTGCTTCCCAATTCTGCATCGAGTAATAGGACAAGCCGATCTTGAGCTGGGCATCGGGGACTTTTGCACTGTCGGGAAATTGGCTGATCAGCTTCTGAAAGGTATCCAGCGCAACGCGGTAATTACGGGTGACGTAATAGGACTCCCCCAGCCAGTATTGGGCGTTGTCCGCGTATTCGCTGCTTGGATAACGCTCGACGAAGCTCGAGAATTGGCGGGACGCCTCGGCGTAGCGACCGTTCTTGAGCGAATCGAACGCCTCGTCGTAGGCCTGCTTTTCCGCCATGGGATCTGCGATCGGCGCCACGTCGGCGGACTGGGCTCGCCCGAGTCCCGAGGTTTCCAGTCCGGCATCGATCTCTTCCCGAACCTCGGGAAGTTCATCTTCGGTCAGCGTCACCGGCTCGCCGCCGCCGGGCGCTGAATCCGTGGGAGCGGGCGAAGTCAAGGGCTCATCGCCGACCGTACCGCTGGGAGACCGGACGACCGTGCGACGGGAGAATCCGCTGTCTGCCGGGCGCTGTCCCGACGTTTGCGTTCCCGACCCGCTCAGCCCGGAAAGGCGACGGTCCAGATCGAGATACTGATCCCGTTGCGCTTCACGCAGGTTTTCGAGCTCGAACCCCAGGTCCTCGACCATGCCGCGCAGGTCGCGCACTTCCGCCTGGAGCTGGTTCATCTCGAACACCAGATCGGCCAGCGTCTGGCGCGAGTCGGCATCCCCACCGGTCGCGAGCTGCTGTTCCAGGCGCGCGACACGCTCGGCCAGCGTCTCCCGCTGGGCAAAGGCGGGAACCGATAATAAAGCGGCAGCCACGAGGGCTGCCGCCATTATGCCTGTACGCCGGATCGTCATCAGTTCCGGGTGTAGATGATCTCCACCCGGCGATTGCGCTGCCAGCAGCTCTCGTTGCTTGCAGTGCAGACCGGACGTTCTTCACCGTAGGACACGTTGCTGAGCTGGCTGCCAGCCGCGCCCTGGGCGTCGAGCACGTCCGAGACCGAATCGGCTCGGCGCTCGCCCAACCCAAGGTTGTACTCGCGGGTGCCACGCTCGTCGGCGTGACCTTCCAGGGTGGCCTGGTAATTGCTGTTGGCCGCCATGAACTCACCGTGCGCAGCCAGGATCTCCCGGTACTCGGGACGGATCGTGGACTTGTCGAAATCGAACAGGATCACCCGCTTGGAAAGCAGGCTGCCCTCACGGTCCAGGTTGCGCGGATCGGTGTTGTCCGAAAGCGGCGGCAACGGCTGGGTCTCCGGCTGCTGCGGCTGCTCCTGCGGCGTCGGTTCCGGAGTCGGCTCCGGCTTCACTTCTTCCTTCTTACAAGCGGCGAGCGTCAATCCGAGCAGCGCCACCATTACAAACTTAAACGCGGTTTTCATCGTCAACTCCCCTATTTGCTTGGGATGTATTGGAAAGGATTTGTTCATTGTCGAAAAGGCGACCACGCGGGCTCCCTGATGTCACCTTGGGCAAAAATCAATTGATGCGCTACTTGCCCGCCTGAGGTCACGCCCAGTACGGGAACGGCAGATAATACACCCTGATTCCCCTCCCGAGAAGCATATAACAACATACTACCATTCGGCGCAAAACTCGGCGACTCGTCCAACCGCCCGTCCGACACGATCTGCAGGAATTCCGTTTCCGTGTCCAGCACGGCGATGCGATAGTCGTTGTTGTTGCCGTGAACCATGGTCATCCTGCTGCCATCGGGAGAGAAAGAGCTGCGGGCGTTGTAGTCGCCCTTGCGGGTGACTCGCTGGGGCTTGTCATTCCCGCTGACCGGCACCTCGTAGATCTGCGGCTTGCCGCCCCGGTCGGAGGTAAAGATGATCTTCCGGCCGTTCGGATGCCAGGACGGCTCGGTGTCGATGGCCCAGTGCTCGGTCAGCTGTTTCAGGCGGCCGGAAGACAGGTCCATGATGTAAATCTCCGGATTGCCCGTGCGGGACAGGGTCAGCGCCAGCTGGTCGCCATCGGGGGAAAATGCGGGCGCGCCGTTGATCCCCTTGAAATCGGCAATCCGGCGGCGAGCACCGGTGGCCACCTCCTGGATCCAGATGGAGGAATTGCCCTTTTCGAAGGACACATAGGCCAGTTCACGCCCATCCGGTGACCAGGCGGGAGACAACAGCGGCTGCTTGGAGCGCACAACCGGCAAAGGATTGTGGCCATCGGCATCCGCCACCATCAGACTGTAGATCTGGTTCTCACCCACTCCCTCTGACGTGACGTAGGCGATCCGGGTCCGAAACACGCCCGGCAGGCCGATCAGCTCCTCGTAGATCGTGTCGGCGATATGGTGGGCCGTGTAGCGCAACCCGCCGACCCGGCTCGGGAAGTTCAGATGCAGAATCGAGTCCCCGGTGAGGACGTTCAACAGGCGAACCTGCAGGTTGTAGCCGGCCGCCTCGGAGCCGGTCACCACCCCGATCACCAGGTAATCGACCTCCAGCCGCCGCCAGGTTCCGAAGCTCACGTCGCTGATCTCGCTGGGCCGTTCGATCATGTCTTCGTCCGGCAGCACGCTGAACTGCCCGGTCCGGGCCAGGTCTGCGCCGATGATCGTCGCCACCGCCGTCGCCGGCGGCGGACCTTCCGCCTGCCAGTCGAAGGGAACCACGGCGATCGGCGTGGCGCCAACCAGTTGGCTGTCGATACGGATGACCAGATCGTCGGCCAGAGCAGCCGGCGGGGTCAGCACGATCAGCAGAACGCACAGAATCACGCTTCTCATAATCAGTTCACCACAAATTCAAAGGTCAATTGGCGCCGAAACACACTTTCGTAGCCCCGATAGGGTAGCGGCTCGGAACGCATCACCGCGTCGATAATGGAACGGCGGGTGATTTCATCCGCTTCACAGCCGGCCATGACCGAGGCGCTCACCACGTCGCCGCCCGGGAGCTGGTCCACCCGGACCATGCACACGGTACCGGAACGCGCCGACGGTGGTCGACGCCAGTTCTGGGTCACGAGAATCCGAATTGACGCCACCCATTCCTCCTCCAGCGTTGCCTGGCGCGCATCGGCCAGTTGCTGGGCCTCCAGGTCCAGCAACTGCCGGCGCCGTTCCTCTTCCAGCCGCGCCTGGCGATCGGCTTCCTGTTGGCGCCGCTGTTCGGCGATCTGCTCCAGACGCTGGCGTTCCGCCTCCGCCGCCTTTTCCGCCTCACGCCGCTGGCGCTGCAGGTCTTCCAGCTGCTTCTGGCGTTCCGCCTGGATCTGGCGCTCCCGCTCGGCCGCCTCACGACGCTTCCGTTCGGCTTCCGCCATCGCTTGAGCCTGAGCTTCCTCACGCTGGCGCCGCTCCTGCTCCGCCCGGACCTTCGCTTCCTGCTCCCGACGGGTCTGCTCTTCGGCCCGACGACGCTCGATAGCCTGCTGGCGGGCGGCGTCCAGTTCCGCCTCGCGCCTGGATTCGAGTTGCTCCACAACGGCCTGACGGCTGACCACTGCAGCCTGGATGACCGGTCTTTGTACCGGGTCGATGCGGTGCGTCGAAGCCGACAGCCCGAAGATCAGCACCACCCCGAACACGGCATGTACCGCGATGGACTCGATGATCGCGATACCGTTCTTCGCCAGTTCGCTGCGCCGTTTGAAGGGCTTTCTGACCGACTCGCTGTTCACAGCTCCTCGAGGGGATCGCTCATCAAACCGACTTTCGGGACCCCGGCCTTCTGCAGCACCACCATCGCCTCATAGACCCGTCCGTAATCGACCCCCTGATCGCCACCGATCAGCACCGGCACCTGCGGATTCCGACGGACGAAGGCGGCCACCTTGTTGCCCAGCGTTTCCGGATCGATCAGTTCGCTCTCGCCGTCGATGGTCAGGTACAGGTCGCCGTTGGCCATGACATTGACCACCACCGGATCCTGGGATTCCTCCAGCGGCGCCGCATCGGCCTCCGGCAGGTCGATCTCGACGCCCAGTTGCAGCAGCGGTGCGGTGATCATGAAGATGATCAGCAGCACCAGCATGACGTCGATATACGGGACCACGTTGATCTCCGACATGCGCTTGCGGTGCTTTTTCCCGGTTCTCGCCATTGCCTCGGTCCTCCCTACTCTTCCTCGAGGTCGGCCTGGCGCTGGAGAATGGTCGAGAACTCGTCCTGGAAGGTGTCGT
>JAWVZU010000076.1:0-14140 GCA_033722075.1 Lysobacterales bacterium | reverse complement strand
GCCGCACCTTGCCACGGGCGCTCACGTCGATCGAGAGACCACCGCCATGGCGCCGCGCAAGAGTGCGGGACACGGCCAGACCGATGCCGGTGCCGGCGATGCCCGTCTGCTGTGCGTTGCGGCCACGGTAGAAGGGGTCGAACAGGCGCTCTGGGTGTGGGTCCGGCCGCCGCTGCACCGGATTGGTCACGGTCAGCTGAAGCGCCTTGCCGCGAGGTCGAAGCCGGACGGTTCTAGCGACGATCTCGATCCAGTGCTCGCCTTCCGCATAGCGTGCCGCGTTCTGGACCAGGTTCACGAGCACCGATCGCAGCGCCCGGGGATCGCCGTGAACCATGGGCAGGTTGTCCGGGACATCCAGGCGCAGTTCGAATTCCGCCAGGGCGTCCCGGCAATCGTCGAGGGCGTCCGCGACGATCTGCCCCGGATCGATTTCCTGCATCTCGGCGGGTCCTGCGGCCGAGCGGGAAAACTGCAGTACATTCTCGATCATGCCGCCCAGGCGTCGGGTCTCGCTGCGGATCAGCTGGCCGTACTTTCGCGCTCGCTCGGGATCGGCCACTGCGCCGTCGGCGAGGTTGTCCGCCGCAGAGCCGATCACTGCCAGGGGCGTTCGCAGCTCATGGGAGATGCCGGCCATGAAGAACATCTGCCGTTCCGCCAGGAGTATCCGGCGCCGGGCGTTGATCCAGACCAGGGCGACGGCCAGGAGCAGGAGGGCGAGCATGCCGATCCCGACGAAGAGGTTGCGCCGGTGTGACGCGGCCACGGCGGCTTCGAGGGAGGTTCCGCCATGATTGACCAGCAGCAGCCAGCGACGACCGTCGGGGCCTGCGATGGGCAGGGAGTCCAGCAGGGGCAGGCGCACATCCGTCACCGCAAAGCGACGGAGGTCGACGTCTGCTGGATGCAGTGCATGCTGCGGAGCGCCGCTCGTATCGGTGACCGTCACCGAGTAACGGAGCTCCCCGGCAAACTCCGCGAATACGTTGGCTGCGGCCTCCTCGAATACCCGGTCCAACCAGGCGGTGTTCAGCAATGCGGATTCGCAGGTGGCCTCGCAGTTCACCACTGCCGGCGGATAGAGCCACAGCCCGGTGGTTCGGTCGGCCCGGCTCATCCAGTCGACGAGCGGGCGGCCGAGCGCCTGAAGGACTTCGGCCATGGTGGCCGGACGCCAGGCGGAACCGGCCTGGGCCTGCCAGTCGCCACCGGCATCGAGCCTGAAGCGGGCGCCGAGCGGATCACTGGTGTCGCCGGCAGCCCCGGTCACGACCCGGCTCAATTCACCGGAGATCCGGTCCTGGAAAGTCGTCGCCGCGACGCGCAACATGACTCTTCGGCGGGCTTCCTCCTCGGCACGTAGCTGGCCGAGCCATCGATACTGGAGCCATGCGAAGGCCGCGACCAGGGCAGCGAGCAACAGGGCGCCGGCAAGGGCGCCGTGGCGGGAGAGGAGTGTGTTGGTCCTTGGTTCCAGCAAGCACTGAGGTCCGGGGGTCAGCCGGGATCAGCTTGGACCCGGGGACGTTGCAGATCAAGCACCCCGCGAAGTCGGGATTCCCACCATTCAGCCAGGAGCCCCGCCTGGTGTGAACGATCGCCCGTCTGCTGCGAGGGGTGCTCGGCCGGTGGGTAGTCGAGGCGATAGACCACCCGCCCCGAGCGGTCGACGATAAAGAGGGCGGGGACCGTTTCGACACCGTAGCGCCAGGCGACCGGGTCACCGTGATCCAGGATGGTCAATCCGGTCGATGCGCCCGTGATCGGTTCGTCGTCGGCGATGCGGATCGCAAAGGCCGAGATCTCGCGCGCACCCGGATCGTCCAGCAGCGCTGACAGACGGGGCATGAGCGCCTTGCAATAGTGGCACCAGCCGGCCCAGAACAGGATAACCGAGGTTCTGCCAAGACCAACTTGCGGAAAGGCGACCGGGTTGCCCTGCAAGTCGTCGAGCACCCACTCGGGGGCGCGTTCCCCCGGTTCGGGCATCCCGCTCGCGCTGGTCGTTCCCGCCAGCAGAACCACCAGCAGGGCGACTGCCGCCACCGGCAACCTCACCACCCGAACGTATAGCTCGCCATCACCAGGTAGTCGGCGAAGGCGGCGTCGCCATGGCGGCCGGTGAGACGATCGGCTTTGCTTTTCACCCGGTTCCGCTCGATGGCGATCGGAACGTTGAGGTTGAAGCGGTGCGGGCCCTTGCGATAGTTGAAGCCGGGTTCGAAGTAGACGGCGTAGCCGGGACGTCGGAAGCCGTTGCTGTCGCCGACGAGGTCGTCGGCGGGGACGCCCTCGATGCGCAAGCCGGCGTCGACGGTCAGCCCCTCGACCGACTGGAGCATCCGACTGAAGCCGGCCCGCGCCTGGTAGCTGTCGGCGACCGACATGACCGCCTCGGTTTCCCGTCGCCGGTGGGTGGAGACGCCGTTCGTGTCGCGCGGGTTGACCAGGTAGGAGCCGGTGAAGAAGGCAAAGGTGTGATCGTCGAAGACGCGGGCATAGGCCTGCGCCTCTGCGAAGAAGCCGAAGCCGCCGTCGCCCGGCTGGATCGACTGGTCGACATTGCGGACTTCCGGACCGTCGGGCCGGTAGGCGATGTCCGTCACGTCATCCTTGCCGGTCGGCAGCTTGACGCCGAAACCGAGCGTTACGCCACGCGGGCGCTCGCTTTCCCCAAGCGCCAGGCTCCGGTAGGCCATCAGGCGCAGATCACCGATGCCGTCCGCTTCCATGGCGTGCCGACTGACCCGGTCGTGCTCATACAGCGAGCTGCGGTTGGCCGTCACGTAGGGCAACGCCGCGCTGAAGCTCCAGCGGTCGCTGTGTCGATAGGTCAGCGTGTAGTCGATCGTATGCACTTCGTTGCGCACGTCGGTGCCTTCTGCCTGTCGATGCGACTCCTCTTCCCGTCCGCGGAAATGGCGATCCGAGTAGAGGTACCGATAGGCCATGGAGAGCTCGAAGCGCCCCTGACGTGGGGTGTGCACGTCCTCGAGATCGAGGGTGAGCGCCGAACTGGGGCGTACGATGATGCATCCATTCGCCTGGGCGTCGGCGCTGAACAGGAGCACGCAAAGCGCACCTGCCGCAGCCAGACCCGGGGTATTGCCAAACTTGCTCATGATTCCAGCCTGTCGCGGGTAGGGCCGGCAGTGTAGGCTGGCCAGCACGCGAACAGGGTTAAGAGCGGGTTAAATCTCGTCGTCGATGTTAACCCCCGGTAAAAAATGCCTGCAAAGCACTTATGATGGCGCTTTCTGTTTGTCGAAACGCCAGTGGTCGATTCGAAACCCAAGCTGCCCTGGCTGCGAATCCTGGCGGAAGGCACCACGATCGTCGTGTCGATCCTGCTGGCCTTCGCGATCGATGCGTGGTGGCAGGGAAGGGCCGAGCGACATCGCGCTGATGCGCTGCTGACCGATTTTCAGGCCACCCAGGTGCATGCCGAACAGTGGCTGGTGGGGAACCAAAGAGTTCTCGAGGCATTGACCGCTTTCGCAAAGCGCTGGAAGCGACCGAACTCGATCACGAGTTGACCGTGCAGGGCGCATGGCTGGTGGCCGCGGTGAGCACACCGACGTACTCGCCCACCGATGCGACCCTCGCAGCCGCCGTGTCCGCCGGCCATCTGGATCTCGTAGCCAATCCAGCCCTTCGCAGCAGCCTGGCCGCTTGGCGGTGGTCAACGACACCCAGGAAGACGAGATCCTGATTCCTGAGATCGTCGTCCACCAGCTGATTCCCGTTCTTTGCCGCCAGGTGCGGCTCGGCCCGACCCTGCA
Organism: Lysobacterales bacterium; assembly: GCA_033722075.1. Lineage (GTDB taxonomy): Bacteria > Pseudomonadota > Gammaproteobacteria > Xanthomonadales > SZUA-38 > JAWVZU01. The sequence continues at coordinate 10,355 of JAWVZU010000076.1, read as the reverse complement.
TAGGTTTGGGGCCTGAGCGATTTGCGCGAGGCGCAGGCCCGGATCATTGATCTGCTGGAATCGGAACTGGGACGCTGAGCTGCGGTACGCGGGCGGGAAACGCTCAGCGCAGCTCTGCGCGGATATCGCCCGCCTGCAGATCCACCTTGATATCGCACGATCCTCCGCCCTCAGTCCAATGGACTTCCGCGCCGACAAGCATGGAGCGTTGCGGTGCAATGTCGAAGCCGGCTGCCGTGAGCCTTGCGTCACCCACGCCCGCATCGAGATGAATGCTCTTCACTGATGACGGCGGCATCAACAGGTCGACGTCACCCGCTTCCACGTCTGCGGTGAGGCAATTGCTCACCGCAATGTCCAGGTCGCCGGCGGTCAGGTCGATGGTCAGCGGGCGGCCTTCCGGAACGGCGATCTTCACTTCGACGCTGCTTTGCCGATAGCGCCGGGCACGATCTTCCGACAGGGAAAGTCGGACGCCCCCGCCGCCGGGAATGTCCTCGTAGACAAAATCGACGTCGCTCAGGTTGCCGGCGCAGCTGCCCGACAAGTCGTCGCAGCGGATGGTCAGCGACGCACTCAGGACGCTGTCGGACGAGTTGGTGATCTCCACCTCGCCGGCGGGGATCCGGATGTGCACACGTGCTCCCGCCGGCAGTTCGTCCTCCAGGAAGCGGGGCTGGAATAAGTCCTGATCCCGTTCACGGATCTCGACGCAGCCCTGGCAGGCGAGCAGGGCAAGAAGCAGCAGTCTTTTCATCCGAATAGCATACCCAAGTCGGCTATCGACATGATGCTTTTTCCGAAACGGATGGCGGAGTGCGTCTTCGGATGCGGCAACGCGAATATCTGCAGCAACCCGCGAAGATCTTTCCGAAAACCGCACGACGCCATTCCCGATAAAATGACGCGCGGAGCAAGCTTGTGCTGGCTCCGGACTTTGACTCACTACGGGGACGGCAAACTGGATGCTCGTGCGCTTCGACAAGGTTTCTCTGGAATTCGGGCACGTTCCATTGTTGCGCGAAGCCGACCTGGTGATGAATGCGGGCGAGCGGGCCTGTCTGATCGGACGCAATGGTGCCGGCAAGTCGTCCCTGCTCAAGCTGATCACCGGCGAGCAACAGCCGGATGCCGGCCGCATCGAGCGGGCGCCGACGCTCGAAGTGGCCCGCCTGGCGCAGGAACTGGCGCCGGCTACGGAACAGAGCGTTCGCGAAACCGTTGCCGAAGGCCTTGGGCATCTCCATGAGCTGATTCAGACGTACCAGACGCGCGCCGAGGCCAGTGCCGCCCCATCCGAACTGGCCGCGCTGCAGCACCAGATCGAGGCGCACGGCGGATGGGAGCCGGAGGTGCGTGTCGAGCAGGTCATCAGCCGTCTCGAGTTGCCCGGTGACGAGCCCATGCGGTCCCTCTCAGGCGGCTGGCGCCGGCGAGTGGCTTTAGGGGCGGCGCTGGTCAGCGATCCGGATCTTCTGCTGCTGGACGAACCGACCAATCACCTGGACCTGGCGGCCATCGAGTGGCTGGAACAGGAGATCCTCGGCTTCCGGGGTGCGGTCCTGTTCATCACCCATGACCGCGCGTTCATGGAGCGCGTGGCGGACAGGATCATCGAGCTGGACCTCGGGCGGCTGACCAGTTGGGATGGCAGCTACCGGAGTTTCCTGCGGCACAAGGAGCAGGTGCTGGCCGATGAAGCCCGGCACCAGGAACTGTTCGATAAGCGCCTCGCCGCCGAGGAGGCCTGGGTACGGCAGGGCATCAAGGCCCGGCGGACCCGCAATGAAGGCCGGGTTCGGGCCCTGGAGGAGATGCGCCGCGAGCGGGCCCGGCGACTCGAGCGGGCCGGCAGTGCCAATGTGCAAATCAGCCAGGCCGGGGAATCCGGTCGCAAGGTCATCGTTGCAAAGGGGGTCAGCCATGACTTCGGCGATCGGCCGCTGCTGCGGGATTTCTCGGTGACCATTCTGCGCGGCGATCGGGTCGGTATCGTCGGCAACAACGGTGTCGGCAAGAGTACGCTCCTGCGCATTCTGCTTGGAGACCTCCAGCCAAAAGTGGGTTCGGTAAAGCTCGGGACCCGCCTGGAAATCGCCTACTTCGATCAGCTGCGCGCTTCCCTGGAGCCGGAAAAGACAATCGCGGAGAACGTTGGCCAGGGGCGGGAGTTCGTCACCGTGAACGGGCGCGAGAAGCACGTCATCAGCTACATGGAGGACTTCCTGTTCAGCCCGGAGCGGGCCCGAACCCCGGTCAAGGCGTTGTCGGGTGGTGAGCGCAATCGCGTGATCCTGGCCCAGTTGTTGGCCCGGCCGGCGAATCTCCTGGTCATGGATGAGCCGACAAACGATCTGGACATCGAGACGCTGGAAGTGCTCGAGGCCCGGTTGGCACAGTACGAGGGGACGCTGCTGCTGGTCAGCCATGACCGGGTGTTCCTGGACAACGTGGTCACCAGCGTCCTGGTCTTCGAGAAAGATGGCCTGGTGCACGAATATGTCGGTGGATACGAGGACTGGGCGGCGCGGGGCCGCGAGCTCGCAGAAGTGGAACGGCCGCGGGACAATCCTGCTCCATCGGCGCCTCGCAAGCCATCACCAAAATCCGAGTCGCCCAGACCGCAGCGTAAGCGCCTGAGCTACAAGGAACAGCGAGAGCTGGATGCCCTGCCGGACCGGATCGAAGCGCTGGAGGCCCGCGTGGAAGCTCTCCAGGCGGAGATCAGTAGCCCCGACTTCTACCAGGGTGAGCAGGAAAAGATCCAGGCCACGCTGGCCGAATTCGCGGAAACAAGCGAGGAATTGGAAGCCGCAGTGGATCGCTGGGCCGAGCTGGAAAGCTAGCAGCGGCCTGATCGGCTGTGGTGCGTTGTGGAGCGCAAGCCGAAGTGTCGTCCGGGAAGCAAGATCGTGAGCCGGTTCCCAAGCGGCGAGCATCGGTTTCCAAGCAGGCAGTGCGCTCTGCTATCTTCGCATCTTGGCCGCTTTGGAGTCATTCGTGCACGCCAGACCTGGGATGCTGTTGGCGATTGGGGGCGGCCTCCTTGCCTGTGTTCTGCTGACCCGGCAGACCGAGTACGTCGGCTTCTTCTGGGACGACGGGTTTTACCTGGCCATCGCGGACTGGCTGAACCCGTTCTCCGCGACACCGACCTGGATTCTCGAATGGGGTATCCGCGAGCGCGGCTATCCGATCTTCTATCCGCTGCTTCTTGCCCTCGGGGGCGCCGATTTGAGCCACGTGGGTCGGGCCTATTTCATCAACGGATTGATCATCTTCGGCGCTTACGCAGTGACCGTTCTGTGGTTCCGGGAGCGGGTCGATTCGCGGTGGGTGGGGCTGGGGCTTGCGGCAGTCGTGATCCTCTCCGCTGGATCCCTGAAGCTGCTGAACCTTTTGTTTGCGGAGAATCTCTACCTGTTGGTCAGTATTGGCGCGTTCGTCCTCTGGTCACGTAAAGGCCAGAGCCCGGGCGCTCTCCTCGCTGCCGGTCTGTTGTGTGGCGCCGCCGCTGCGACACGGACCATAGGCATCGCGCTTGTCGGCGCATTCATGCTGCAAATCGTGATCAGCCGACCGGTGCGCGGGTGGTGGCCGGTGGCTGCGCCGGTCATACCGATGGCGTTCAACGAATGGCTGCGAGACCGCCTGGACGCGCCCTCCTACCTGGTGGTCTGGTGGGATCAGGGGCCGGGGCTGGAGCCTGCTGCCTGGATCGAGTTTCTGGGAGATCAGGCGGTCGCGTTACTCCAGGGCTGGGGCGGCGTATTCACCGGCTTCGGCTGGTCCCCGCACCACCTTTTCCTGCTGCCCCTCCTGGTGCTGGCCGGCCTGGGGTGGGGCCTCATGTTGCGGCGCTACAGCTTCGAGACCGTCTACCTGGCCGGTTACCTGGGCATCGTCATGATCTGGCCTTTTCCGGAACATTTCATCCGGTTCATCTACCCGGTACTGCCGGTGGCGCTGTGGCTGGCCTGGGAGGGGTGGCGGTGGCTGCGCGGTCAATTGTTCGCTGAATCGCTGGCCGGCCGGCTGGATCTGGGTCTGGTCCTGGTTCTGCTGCTCGTGGGGCCGGTTCCGAATCTGCTTCACCTTGGCGCAAAGCTCTCGGCGCCGCTCCCGGAAAGACTCGCGTCCCTGCGGCGCACGCCGGAATGGCTGGAGACGAGGGATCGCCAAACGGGCCTGCAGATCCTGGAGGCGCGCCGGCGTTGGATGGATGATGCCCGCCGGATCCGCGACACGGTGCCCCAGGGCGAATGCGTGATCACGGAACTGGCGACGCTGGTATGGGTTCAGGCCGTTCGCGCCACGCGGTTGCCGGACTGGTATGGGGTTGGAGAAGCGCTGGAGACGCCGCTTCGGACCGACTGCAACTACTACTATCTGGTGCCTGTCATGTTGAGCGGGGAATCCACACCGGCCCAGATCGACGCTTTTGTGGCACGTCACGATCTCCTTCACGTAACCCCAAGCCCCAGAGATCCCAGTGGCGTCGAGAAGCTGGGCATTCTGCTTCGTCTCCGACATCCTCAGGAGTAGCGCAACCGGGGATGCGGTCCGTACCCGGAGCCTGGCTCCAAGCAAAACCGCTATAGCCCTCCGCGGGCGCCACGTACCGCTAAGGACGCAGTGAGTATCCGGGTGGGTGCTGCCGGGATTGAACCAAGTTCGCCCCCGTGCTTGAACCCTGGCTAGGCGACGACCCCGGAGTGCCGCGCACAAGCATGGCGACCTGCCAAACCCACAGGCTTGAAAAATTGCAGAGCGTTACGCGGCAACGTGGCAACGGTCAGGTCCCGCAGGAGCTTCGGTATACTTCAGAGAGGGACGTTGTATTTCCTACACTCTGGTGGACCAGGAATCTCGCAGTTCGGCAAGCTGCGCTGCGCCAGGTGGCCGCCCCCAACGAGGTCCGCAAGCTGTCGCGGCCCTGAAGCTCCCGAAAAGTCTGAAGCGAAGGGGCCGTTCGATCCTGAGGACGCGCCGACGGCCCATGAGCCGCGGCAGGAATCTTGCATTCCCTTCTTTACACTCAAACCCAGGAATTCCCCCATGAAAGACGCGGTCCAGGCGACGACAAGCCAGTCGACCCGGAAAAAGCGCGAGCATATGGTCGCGCAGCAGATCGAAGCCCGCGGAATTCGGGACGAGCGGGTCCTCGAGGCGATGCGGGAAGTTCCGCGCGAAGCCTTCGTGAGCGAGGAAATGGCGGAGTTCGCCTACGAGGACGCGCCGCTGCCCATCCAGGACGAGCAGACCATTTCCCAGCCCTACATCGTGGCTCTCATGGCCGAGGCGCTGGAGCTCGGTCCGGGCGACCGGGTGCTGGAAATCGGCGCGGGCTCCGGTTACGCCGCGGCTGTCCTGAGCCGCATCGCCGACGAGGTGTTTGCGATCGAGCGCCATGAGCGGCTGGCCGAGTTGGCACAAGAGCGCTGCCGGCGGCTCGGTTACGACAACGTACATGTGTTGCATGGGGACGGCACCCGGGGCTGGCCCGAGAAGGCGCCGTTTCACGCCATCACCGTCGCCGCCGGGGGTCCGCGGATACCCGAATCCTTGCGCGAACAACTGGCCGATGGCGGTCGGCTGGTGATTCCCGTGGGCGCGGCTCCGAATCCGCAGGAACTCATTCGGGCGCGTCGGGCCGGCGACGAGTTCGAGGAGGAGAGTCTCGGTGCGGTGCGCTTCGTGCCCCTCATCGGCGATGAGGCCTGGACTGAAAGCGGGGAGGAAAGCCCGCCGAGGGCGCCGGTCAAGGTGAAGCCGGACGAAAAGCGCCTTGGACGAGACAAGCGCGAACTGCGCGAGATTCCGATGGACCTCGCGCCGGCCGGTAAGGACGACCGGGCGGCAGCTATCAGGCTGGTTAGCGAGCAGGCCGAGCCGCTGGCTGACATCGACGAGGTCGATCTCGATCCCCTGCTGGAGCGGATCGGCGATGCGCGTGTCGTGCTGCTCGGGGAAGCCACCCACGGAACCTCGGAGTTCTACCAGATGCGCGCCCGAATCACCCGGGAACTGGTGGAAAAGCGGGGCTTCAACATCGTGGCCACGGAATCCGACTGGCCCGATTCGCGCCAGGTCGACCGCCACGTGCGCCACCGCTCGCCGGTCCCCGAAGCGGAGCGCGACGATCCACCCTTCAGCCGCTTTCCGACCTGGATGTGGCGCAACGAGGAATTCCACGCACTGGTGGACTGGCTGCGCGAGTTCAACGAAGACTGCGACGAGCACCGGCAGGTGAGCGTCCACGGGCTGGATCTGTACAGCCTCTATACGTCCATCGGAGCGGTGCTGCGCTACCTGGAGGACGTCGACCCCGAAGCGGCGTCGGTGGCGGCCGAGCGCTACGGGTGCCTGACGCCCTGGGAGCACGACCCGGCCGCCTACGGGCGCTCGGCGCTGATCCGCCAACAGGCGGTGTGCGAGAAGGACGTGGTCGACAATCTGGTCTCGCTGCTGGAGAAACGCCTGGATTACGCCGAACATGACGGCGAACGCTACTTCGACGCAACCCAGAATGCGCGGCTGGTCAAGAACGCTGAGAAGTACTACCGCGCGATGTACTACGGATCCCATGCTTCCTGGAACCTCCGCGACCGGCACATGTTCGAGACCCTCCAGTGGGTGCTGGCCCACCGGGCTCGCCAGGGGGCAGACGAGGCCCGTGCCGTGGTCTGGGAGCACAACTCCCACATCGGCGATGCGGCGGCTACCGAAGCCGCGGCCCGAGGCGAGATCAATGTCGGTCACCTGGCCCGCCAGGTTCTTGGCGAGGCCGCCTATCTCATCGGCTTCGGCACGGCCACCGGCGAGGTCGCGGCAGCCAGCGACTGGGGCGGCGAGATGGAGCGCAAATCGGTGCGGCGTCCGATCCAGGACAGCTACGAGGAGATCTGTCATGCGAGCGAACATGAGGATTTTCTGCTGCCCCTGCGTCACGCTGCAAAAGACCTGCAGACCGAGTTGGCCCGGCCCCGGCTGGAACGCTTCATCGGCGTGATCTACCGGCCCGAGACCGAGCGTCAGAGCCACTATATGCAAGCCGTGCTGCCCTGGCAGTTCGATGAGTACGTCTTCTTCGACGAAACCCGTGCCGTGGCTCCCCTCGCCGAGCAGCCCCGCTCCGGCTCGCTGCCGGATACCTACCCTTTCGGTCTGTGAGCTCGCCCCGTTGGCGGCGTCAAGCGACCAGAGCGGACTGAAGCGAGCGCTCGGCCTCCGCGCTCTGGTCGTCTACGGCGTCGGCGGGATGCTCGGAGGCGGGATCTATGCGCTCGTGGGCGAGGTGGCGGCAAAGGCGGGCAGTCTGGCCTGGCTTTCCTTTCTGCTAGCCATGGTCGTCGCAACCCCCACCGCCTTTTCCTATGCGGCATTGGCGACCCGCTTTCCCAGGAGCGGCGGGGAGGCGGTGTACATTCGCCACGGTTTCGGTACGCGCCACGGCGGCCTGCTCGTGGGCTGGCTGGTCATATTCTCGGGTATGGCCTCCATGGCGACCCTGGCTCATGCCTTTGCAGGCTACGCCGCGACCCTGTTGGATACCACTGGAACAGGCGGGTCCCGAGGCTTGATCCTCGCTTTCCTGCTGGTCCTGGGCGCCATCAACGGCTGGGGCATTCGTTTCACCTCCCGCGCCAACATCGTCGCCACGACCATCGAGTTTTCCGGCCTCCTGCTGGTGATCCTCGCCGGGATCGCCGTGGTGGGCGGATGGACTGACGCCGCTGGATCGACGATGGCACACGCCCCGCCGTCGGATCCGGCCCGTGCGGGTGATTCTCCCTTGTGGCTGGGCGTGCTGTTGAGCGCGAATCTGGCCTTCTACGCCTATATCGGTTTCGAAGACATGGTCAACGTCGCCGAGGAGGTCACCGAACCGCGCCGGGTCTATCCCCGGGCCATTGTCATGGCCCTGGTGACCGTCGGCCTGGTTTACGCAGCCGTGACCAGTCTGGCGACGGCCGCTGTTTCTCCCGGACGGCTCGCGGCAAGCGGGGCCCCGTTGCAGGAGGTTATTGCCGTGGGCGCAGCCTGGGTGCCCTCCCCCGTCTTCACGGTTATTGCTCTTTTCGCGGTGGGGAACTCGGCGCTGCTGAATTTCGTGATGGCGTCCCGACTCGCCTACGGCATGGCCAACGATGGACTGTTGCCGCGTTGGCTGGGACGGGTCCACCCGGTACGGCGCACGCCGCTGCGGGCCATCGGCATCATCCTTGTGCTTACCGCAGTGCTCGGCCTCTCGGGGACGCTACGCTCCCTGGCCGGCACCACCAGCCTGCTGATTCTCATCGTCTTCGTCATGGTCAATGGGTCATTGCTGCGCATCCGCCTGGGACAGGCAGAACAGGACGCCGAGGATCCGAAGGCCTTCCGGGTCCCGCGCTCGGTACCGATTGCCGGAATGGTCCTGGCGGTCTCACTCATGCCCCTGGCGCCCGACGGATCGCTGCGAACCGCGGCGCTGGTCGCCGGGGCCGGGCTGGCGCTGATCGGGTTCCGCTTCCTGTGGCAGCGGTGGGGTGATTGATCGAACGGTTCGGGCCGATGGCGAGCGCAGGATACCCGCTCCGCGATCCTGGTTCGACGCGCCGCCTCCGCGGCGGGGATGGAACCCAGTTCGGCCCCTGCGATTGACCACTGGCTGGGCCACGACTCGAAATTCAGGGTGTCCATGACTCACTCAGTATCCGGCGATCCAACATAACGACACGTCGTTCAAGGCTGCAAAGTTGGGCGGTCAAAAGCCCCGACACTAAGGCCGGGGCTTGCAGATAAGCAACTTCCGCGGGCCCCTGTCCGAGGAACTGCTACCGGCGCCAATATCCTGTTCACCGAGTGAGGGCTGGCCCGCTGGACCGTTCGGGCTGAAGCCGCTACTGTTGGGTGAGTATCGCGGGGATCATGCGCACTACAAACCTGATCGCAGCTTTGTTTGTCGGCCTTTGGCTGCTGCCGGCGGCGGCCGAAGAGCCGTGGCTGGAGTTTTACTGGTACTCCGAGAAAATCGTCAACCGCGACCCCACCCCCAGGCTGCGGATCTACGCAGACGGTGAGGCCTGGATCTATCGACCGGCCTATTTCCGAGACCCGGGGTTGTTCGCCATCCGCCTCGCTGCAGAGGATATCAATGCGCTGCTGGACGCGCTCACCGATCCCGCGCTCCTTGATGCGGACCTCGACGCGTTGGCCGAGCGGATGGCAGCGACGAAGGCCAAGGACGATCGGTATTTCTACACCTCGGACGCGACCATCACCCGGATTGTCTTCCGACCTGCCCATGCCCCGGGGGCGATCAGCAAGTCCGTCGCCGTGCGCGAATGGCGGTGGAAGAACCTGGTCACCGATGCCGAGCGCCATCCCGGGATCGACGTGCTGGAGCGATTGGTCGACGTGCAGTCGGAGCTGCAGGCCCTTGCGCGGCGCCCCGGCGAGCGCCTTGGTCCGGCCAGGCCCGTGGAAGCGTTGCAGTGATCCGGAGGACGCTGCTGATTGGTGGGCTGCTGGCCGTCTCAACGGCGGGCTACGGCGGCGCGTTCCTGTTTGCCTTGAACAATGTCGATCCGGACCTCATCGCCCATCCGTCGGGCTACGACGGCTCTGGCGGGAGCCTGACGGTCAAGGTCTGCATCGTGCCAGGCTCGTCCCAGTCGCTTGTGATCCCGGTGCAGAACGTGGTGGATCGGTTCAACCAGTTCGTGCCGACGGTCGGAAATCTCCGGACCGGCAGCGACAACGAACTCGATTCCGGTCAATTCGATTTCGAATCCGTCGTCTTCCACGAGTTGGGCCATTGCATCGGCCTGGCCCATCCCAACCTGGCCAACGAGTCCGGTCTCGACAATAGCCTGCGGGATTACACCAAGACCGACCAGGGAGTGAACGGGAGCTTCGATCTCGATGCCGGCGGAGATGGCGTCCAGGGCTCCCCCGACGACAACCGCGGGGACGATACCAACTACCACTGGTTCCACGTCGGTGTAAACGACCCCTTCAGCCTGCCCGCGACCGTCGACGGGACCAACTACAGCAACGACCCGGCCATGCTGCCCACGGGTGACAGCTTCGTCGCCAATGGCGACCGCGACGTGGCGAGCCTGTTTGGCTTGCCCCCGACCGAGGCGGTCATGCAGCAAGGCCAGTTCAATGACGAACTCCAGCGCGCCCTGACCGCCGACGATGTCGCCACCCTGATGCTGGCGCGCAGTGGCCTGGATCGAACCTCCGGTACTGGCGATGACTACAGCGTCACCCTGGAATACGGCGGCATTTCCGACGCCGACAGTTGCGACATTACCGTCGAGCTCAGCGACCAGACCAGCTTTGCCGTGTGCAGTGTCGGGGGG
>JAWVZU010000075.1:0-14167 GCA_033722075.1 Lysobacterales bacterium | reverse complement strand
TCATTGGTCGGCATTTGCGGATCATGGCATGCAGTTTAATCAGCGGGTCCTGAACCCAACCTGAATAGTAACGCAAACCCGCTACAATGCTGGAAATCTAGGGAGAAGCAGATGACTGACGAAATCAAGGACAACCTCGGAAACCCCGACAACTGGCTCCGGGCCGTATTGATCGTGGTGTTCGGACTGATCTTTTACGTGGCGGTCTGGGTACTGGGGCTGGTGGTGCTGCTCAACCTTGTGGTCCTGCTGGTGACCGGCCGGCGCAACGACAACCTCAGCGAGTTTGGCGCGCAGACCGGCGATTATCTGATGCAGATCATCCGTTTCGCGACCCTCAACTCGGAGGTGCGGCCGTTTCCCTTCGGCGAGTGGCCGGACGGGGAAGAAGCCGACGGGGCTCCGGAAGAGAAATCCGAAGAACCCGCGCCGGCTGCCGAGCCCGCGAAGAAGACCACCCGGAAGACGGCGAAGAAGACCAGCAAGAAGAAGTCCAAGCGCAAGACGGCCAAAAAGAAGACCGGGACGGGCTCGAAGAAGACCTCGAGCAGCTGATCCATGGCCGCGGTTCACGAGATCCAGGGCTTCGTCCTGGTGCTGGACAAGATCGTTCACATCACGAGGGTCTTCGAGGCGAGCGATGAGCAGGGCGCCCAGTTCAACGTTCGGCTGATGGGGGATACGCTGCTAAAGCTGCGCTTTCCGGACCGCGCGCAGGCTACCCTGGAACGGGAGATGCTGGTCAAGGCGCTCAAGGAGATCTGATCCGCCGCCACCAGGCGCGGCAGCGCTCAATGCGCCTCGTCCCAGTTCTCCCCGACCCCGACTTCCACGAGTAGCGGGACGGTCAGGTCCGCGGCATCGGCCATCATGGCCCGGATCTGCTCGCCGAATTCGTCCACGCAGTCCTCGCGGATCTCGAAGACCAGCTCGTCGTGAACCTGCATGGTCATCCAGGCTTCGTCCCCCAGCGGTCGCAGCCATTCGTCGAGACGGATCATGGCCCGCTTGATGATGTCGGCGGCGGTGCCTTGCATGGGCGCATTGATGGCGGCCCGTTCGGAGGCCTGCCGGCGCTGGAAGTTGCGCGCGCGGATTTCCGGAAGATAGAGGCGGCGGCCGAACACGGTTTCCACGTAGCCTCGGTCGCGAGCGCGCTCGCGGGTTTCTTCCATGAAATCCTTCACCCCCGGATAGCGTCCGAAATAGAGGTCGATGTATTCCTGGGCCTCCTTGCGCGGCACATCGAGCTGACGGGCCAGGCCGAAGGCGGACATGCCGTAGATGAGCCCGAAGTTTATCGCCTTGGCCGCCCTCCGCTTCTCGGGCGCCACGTTATCCGGTTCGCCGCCGAACACCTCGGCCGCCGTGGCCGCATGGATATCGCGACCTTCCCGAAAGGCCTCCAGCAGGCCGTCGTCGCCGGACAGGTGAGCCATGATGCGCAGTTCGATCTGCGAATAATCGGCGGCGAGGATGCGGTAACCCGGCCTGGCCACGAAAGCGCGCCGGATCCGCCGACCCTCCTCGGTCCGGATCGGGATGTTCTGCAGGTTGGGATCGGTGGACGAGAGGCGACCGGTTGCCGCCACGGCCTGGTGGTAGGAGGTATGAATGCGTCCGGTCTCGGGGTTGATCTGCTGGGGCAGCTTGTCCGTGTAGGTGGACTTGAGCTTGGACAGTTCGCGGTACTCCATGATGAGCTTGGGCAGCGGGTAGTCCCGGGCCAGTTCGGTCAGCACGTCTTCCGCGGTTGAAGGCTTGCCCTTGGGGGTCTTGCGGATGACCGGCAGTTCCATCTTCTCGAACAGGATCTCGCCCAGTTGGCGGGTCGATCCGATATTGAACGGTTGGCCCGCTTCCTCGTGGGCCCGTTTCTCCACTTCGGCCATGCGCTTGGCGAACTCGGTGCTGAGGCCGCGCAAGCGATCGCGATCCACCAGTACGCCCCGATGCTCCATGCGTGCGAGGATCGGTACGAGCGGCATCTCGATCGCCTCGAATACGCTGCGTGGTCCGTCCTGTCGCTGCAGGCGTGGCCACAGGGTTTCGTGCAACTGAAGAGTCACGTCGGCGTCCTCGGCCGCATATTCGGCTGCGGTCTCCAGGTCCACCTGCGGGAAGGGAATCTGCTTGGCGCCCTTGCCGGCCACGTCTTCGTAGTGGATCGTGCGGCGGTGGAGATACAGTTCGGCGAGCGAGTCCATGTCATGGCGCGATGCAGTGGAGTTGAGGGTGTAGCTCTCCAGCATCGTGTCGAACGCATAGCCCGGAATCTCCAGTCCGTAGCGCTTGAAGACGATGAGATCGTATTTGAAATGCTGCCCGACGATCTTCTTGGCCGGGTCGCTCAGAACCGGTTTGAGTTTGTCCAGCACTTGATCGCGCTCGAGCTGGGAGGGCGCGCCGGGATAGTCGTGGTCGACCGGAACGTAGGCAGCCTCCCCGGCCTTGACCCCAAAGGAAAGGCCGACCAGGCGGGCCTGGACGGGATCCAGCGAATCGGTCTCCGTGTCCAGCGCGATCGTCTCCGCCTCCTCGAGGCGCTTGATCCATTTGCCCAGGGCGCTTTCATCGACGATCAGTTCCCACTCGGTCTTGACCACCTTGCCGGCCGGCGCCTCTTCTTCGAGCTCGGTCAGCCAGGCGCCGAACTCCCAGCGTTCGTACAGTTCCCGTAGCTTGTCGAAATCCGGCTCGCGGCGGGCGAGCTCATCCGGTCGCCGGTCCAGTTCGACATCATCCTTGACCGTCACCAGGTCGCGGTAGAGGGGCAGATCATCCAGGGTTTCCCGCAGGTACTCGCCGATCTTGCCCCCGAATTCGTCGGCCCGCGCCATGATCGTATCGAGGTCGCCGTACTCGTCCAGCCACTTTGCAGCGGTCTTCGGCCCGACCTTGTTCACCCCCGGGATGTTGTCCGACGTATCGCCGATCAGGGCCAGGTAGTCGATGATCCGGTCCGGTCCGACGCCGAACTTCTTTCTGACGCCTTCTTCGTCCATGCGCGTATCGCTCATGGTGTTGACCAGTTCGGTTCGCTCGTCCACGAGCTGGGCCAGGTCCTTGTCGGAAGTGGATACCACCGTCTGCATGCCCGATCGGCTGGCCTGCCGGGCCAACGTGGCGATCACGTCGTCCGCCTCCACGTCGGGTACCTGGAGAATCGGGATGCCCATGGCCTCGATCAGTTCCAGCAGCGGTTCCCGCTGGGCACGCAGGTCTTCCGGCATGGGCGGCCGATTGGCCTTGTAGGATTCGAACATGGCGTGCCGGAAGGTCTTTCCGGGGGCGTCGAAGATCACCGCCAGCAGGGCCGGATCCTCCTCCTTGAGCAGCTTGCGGAGCATGTTGGCGACCCCATAGAGTGCGCCGGTGGGCTCGCCTCGCGAGGTGGAAAGGGGCGGCAGGGCATGGTAGGCCCGGAACAGATATGACGATCCATCCACCAGGTAGAGCTTATCGTCGGACATCAGCGGCTCGGAATGTGATGAGGGGCGCATCAATATACCGGTCGGTCTGATAAAATCCAGGCAAGTAGGAGGTAACTATGAAGTCCCGCATATTCTGGCTTGCCGCGCTTCTCGGGGTTCACGCGGGGCTGGGTGCCCAGACCGAGGCGCCGCCGGCGGAAGACGCTCCGGAACCGCCGCCGCTTCCGCCGAAGGTGACCACCGGCGAGCAGATCACGCCCACGGTGACCATTCGCACCGACGACGAGGGGCAGATCATCGAGGAGTATCGCCAGAACGGCGCACTCTACATGGTCAAGATCACGCCAAAGAATGCGCCGCCTTATTACCTGATCGACCTGGACGGGGACGGTCAGTTCGAATCGGACATGGATCCAAAGTCCCCGATCGAGGCGGTGCACTGGAAAGTGGCGGAGTGGAAGTAGGCGTCCGCCCCCAATTTGGGAGCCCGTAGGAGTTTTCCCCGAAGGCTTGGTCAGCCAGGGGTAAGCCCGTCGTCAGACGCCTTGAACGCGTAGCCGGCGTCCTCCAGCCAGGCCCGAGCCGCCTCAGGCGTCTTGAAATAGGCGACTTCCGGCGTGTCGGGGGCTTCGACATGGCTGCGGATCGATTCGGTCACCAGCGTGGTGAATTCCCTTTCTCCAATGACCGCAGCGGCGTGGGTCCGACCCAGGCGGGTCATCTCCCGGAAAAGTTCGACCACCGGGCGGGTCGAGTCGGGCGTTCCGAACTGCCATTCCCGAAGGTCGGCGAGGCTGCCCCAGGGTTCCGGTCCCATGGTTCGGGCAATCTGCAGGACCTCCTCGGCATAGCGGTTTGCAGCCTCCCGGTTCCACGCACCCTCGCAGCGGATCAGCAGGACCTGGCCACTTCGCTCGACTGAATAGATGCCGTGTTCGCGCATGAACTGGCTTCTTGCCACGGTTCTTTATCTTATCGCGTTTGAATCGGCGTCGTAGCTATTTAAATATTGACTTAATTAAGTGAATATGGAAATATCTAGCGCATGGATACCTTTTCGGCCCTGGCAGACCCGACCCGGCGGCGCATCGTCGAAATGCTGGGTGCGGGGGAAATCGCGGCGGGCCATATCACCGCCTGTTTCGACATGAGTGCCCCGGCAATCTCCCAGCACCTCAAGGTTTTGCGCGAGGCGGGGCTGGTGGCGGTACGGCCGGAAGGGCAGCGTCGTCTCTATCGGTTGGAGCGCAGCGGTTGGGACGAGCTCCAGGCCTGGGTCGATCGGGTCACCGAATTCTGGCCGCAGCGGCTGGATGCGCTGGAGGACGCACTGCGCAAAGCCGCCGACGAAAATGGAGGAAAGGATCATGAATGACTATGGTGTCATGCCCGAACCTGGAACGGTGCGCTTCGAACGCCTGCTGCCCGGCCCGATCGAGCGGGTCTGGGACTACCTGACGGATTCGGAGAAACGTGGAACCTGGCTGGCCTCGGGCGAGATGGAACTGCGGGTAGGGGGACGGATAGTTCATGTGTTCCGGAACAACGACCTGACCGAGAACGACGATGCACCGCCTGCCGAGCATGCTTGCTACGGCGACGAATTCCGCATGGAAGGCCGGGTGACGGCGTGCGAGCCACCCCGGCTGCTCGCCTATACTTGGCCCGAATCGACGGGAGAGGACTCGGAGGTGACCTATGAGCTCACCCCCCGGGGCGATCGCGTTCTGCTCGTTCTGACCCATCGCCGCCTCGCGCCGGCGGATCGGCTCAGCGTGCTCGGCGGTTGGCATGCGCACCTGGATATCCTCGGCGACCGGCTGGCCGGGCAGGAACCGGATGGGTTCTGGCGCAACCACACGCGCCTGGAAGCGGAATACGAGCGTCGACTGGCCTGATCCCCCTTGGGCGTCTTCTGGGCTAACTCGACAGGGCGGCGTGCTCGGTCTGGATGGTGGCCTTCAGTTCCCGGGCTGCATCAAGGGCGCGGCGCAGGTTTCGACGCTCCACCCGCGCAATGCCGAGGATCCGGCCGAGGCCGTTGCGGATGATCGGGTCAGAGCGCAGGCCTTCCCAGTCGATCTCCGATGTGTCCGCATCGTCGCCCTCCAGTCGCCGCCCCAGGTCAGCCATCACGATGCTCGGGATGTGGGCGTCCAGGTCGCCGCGGAATCCCTCCCAGACCCAGACCTTTTTCACGTCGTCGAATTCGTAGAGAAAATCCGTTGACCGGTAGTAGTTGTTGAGGTCGCGCACGAGATCCTTGTTGGACAGCAGGGCGAGACTGCCGGTGCTGAGCAGGTCATCCATGGTGGCCCGGTTATGTCGGAAAAAGCCGATGAATCCGGCGATATTGAAGGCCTCGAGGGTCGCCCTGTCGCCGGGACCGGTGCCATCCAGGAAGGCCAGCGCATTCAGTGCATTGCGCTCTCGCCACTCGGTGTGCTTGATCTGGTTCCCGAGGTCGCGAATGTCTTCCTCCAGATCCGCGACGAGTCGCTCCAGATACTGGATCTCGGTGGCCCCATCGATCCGCGCCTGCCGCCACTCCTCGATCCACAGGGCCACCAGGACCCCGACGATGATCAGGACCAGCTCGCCGGCTCCCCGCTTCCAGGTGCGCGTTACCTGGACGCTTTGGGCCATCAGAACTGCAGGATCAATCCCGTGGAAGGATCCCGCGCCCCGGTCAGGACGTCGCGGAACTCGTCTTCGAGGTCGCGCGGTGCCGAGGCGTGCACAAGCTCCAGCCAACTCCCGGTGGTGTCGAAGAAGCGTTGTGCCGCGGCCAGATAGCGTTCCTGGAATCCTTCGCGCCCCCATTCGTCGACCCGCTTGCGCGATTGGTCCGGGGCGAAGAAGAATGTCTCACCGTCGATCGCACCGGGCTTGAGATCTGTATCCCCGTGATGGGTTACGCCGACGATGACGACCCCGGCGACCTCGTCGAAGTGGTCCCGGATGCGTTGCTTCAGGGCCCGGCTGCCGGCGTAGTCGATGACCAGCAGGGGCCCTTCCGTCGGAAGGCTCTCGAGCTGGTTGTAGCGAACGGTGACGTCGAAATAGCCGGTGGACTCCACGAATTTTCGGTTGCCGGCGGAGGTCGTGCCGATCAATTCCGGCGTATCGCCGTCGCGATGAACCTGCAGCAGATGGGCGGTCCCCAGCGCCGTCTTCGAAGAAGCGCTGGTCATCAGGATCCGCTCCGCGCCGAAGTTCTCCTGTTCCGCAAGCCAGTCCTCGAGCAGGAAAGCGGTCATGAAGAGCGGCTGAAACAGCGCGCGAAGATCATCGGCGTGGGCGTCGGAGTCGGCGTCGCAGCGACGGTAGTAGTCGTAGACGGAAGCAACGCCCTGGCGTTCCGGCGTCGCATCGAAGAATCCGGCCGGGTCGTTCTTGGCCGGCGTCATGACGATCTGGCTGGACATGGGAAAGAATCCGTAGAGTCGTTCACCGCTTTCGACAGCCTGTGACTTTGATCCGGTCACGGTGCCGAAGCCCCAGACCGGAATCCGACCCCATCCGTCGTCGGCCGGAAAGAAATTCCAGTAGCCGATGCTGTCGCCGGTCACTGCATAGGTGATGTTGTTGGCAGTCAAGGCAAAGCGCTCGACGGCGACGAGGATCTGCCCGTCGTCGAGGTCCGCTTCGGTGAGCGGATCTGCCTCTACCCACCGCGACTCGGCAAAGTTCTCGCGGCGAATCTGGAAATCTAGGTAGCGTTCCACCTTCATCGTTCAGCCTTTCCCGGTCATGCAGAAGAAGTTCAGCTTGTTGCCGTCGAGGTCGCGAAAATAGCCGGCATAGAATCCGTCCCCGCGCGGGCCGGGTGCGCCCTCGTCGGAAGCGCCCAGCTCCAGTGCTTTCGCATGCAGCGCATCCACCTTCTCGGGCGCATCGACCACGAGCGCCACCATGGTGCCGTTACCGACGCTCGCGGGATTGCCGTCATAGGGGCGGGTCACGCACAGCCCGGGCTGGTTTGGCGCGACGGTCCATGCCACGAAACCGTCAGTTTCCATGAAGCGGCCGGCGCCGATCTCTCCCAGCAGCGCGTCGTAGAAGGCGGAGGCCTTGGGAATGTCATTACTGCCCAGGGTGACGTAGCCGATCATTTCACTGTCTCCAGATGCTGTGCTGCGTGGCCATAGCGGAGCATGATACCGGTAGTATCGCGGTCGACCACAATCACGTAGATTCGGTCGTATTCGGTCTTCTCATCTATGGGCGGCCCTGCATCGCCGCCGAGCAGGCGCACCAGCTGCGGGGTCGTGTTGCTGTGACCGACGACCAGGACGCGGCCCTGCATTTCCAGCAGCTCCTCGGCAAACGGTTCGAGGCGACGGGGATCATAGGGTTCGATCTCCAGGCCGAGACGATTGGCCAGGGGTGCAGCCGTTTCGCGGGTGCGGCTGTAGTCCGAGCTGAAGATCCGCCCGATGCCCGCATCCTCGAGAAGAGCGGCCAGCGTCTCGGCTCGCGCTTTTCCGGCCGTAGACAGGTGCGGGTCGTGTTCCGGCTCGGGATTCTTCTCGGCATGCCGGACCAGGAAGAAAACGGCTTCGGCCTGAACCGATGCACTGCCCATCATGAGGGACAGCAGGAGCAATAGGAGGCGCGCGCTCACAGGGACGGCAGGGCCCGCAGGACCCGGTGAAAGCCACGTTCGAACTGCTTTGCCGCGCGCCGGGTCACGAACCACCCGATCAGGGGAAACCGCACTGCAAAGGTCGAGGTCCAGGTGACGCGGGTGGAATCCCCCACCGGTTCCAGGGTCACCCGTCCGAGCTTGTGATCGACGCGGACCGGCCGTGAAGCCACGATTCGATACTCCAGCCGCCGGGGCGGGTCAAAGGCCACGATCTCTTCGTCCAGGACGACATCGCCAAGATGAATCCGGCGCAGGGCGCCGACTCCGTTGCGATCTTCCTTGCCCTTGCGGAGCAACTCCGCCTTGGTGATGCCGGGCAGGCGATCGTAGTCGGCATGATCGGCCAGCAGCTCGAACACCGCCTCGATCGGCAGCCCCACCACTTCTTCCACGTGTACCGTTCGCATGCCCCTCAACCACGAGTCACCGGCACCCTATCGTAGCCTGCGATCGGGCCGCAGCCCAAACCCGGAGCCAGGCCGCGCTTACTCCTGCCCGTTGGAATCCAGGAGGTGGCTGTCGACCGGCGAGGCGCGCGATCCCCCGTCGCGCTCACGATCGGCCAAGAGGTCGCTCAGCTGCCGCTCGGCAGTCTCGTAGCCGAATTCGATGAGCTCTTCGGCCCGGTAGAACTCATGCGCTCGACAG
Organism: Lysobacterales bacterium; assembly: GCA_033722075.1. Lineage (GTDB taxonomy): Bacteria > Pseudomonadota > Gammaproteobacteria > Xanthomonadales > SZUA-38 > JAWVZU01. The sequence goes on along the minus strand of JAWVZU010000075.1, from coordinate 5,434 downwards.
CGGTTGCGCGGGATGCTGATCGTGCAATCCGGTGGATAGGCCGCCAGCTTCATTCGGGTGATCGATCCCTGCATCGTGTCGAGTGACGCCAGCGCAATGTCCACCAGGTTGCCATCGGACCGGCGCGGCTTGTCGCTGAGCCCGAGGCGCGAAATGAAGTCCGCAATGCGCTGTCGGTAGCCGTCTTCGTCGTCGCCTTTCTCGCGGTGCTCCACCGGCTTGTCCCAGTCCGCCGATGGCGGTCCGTTGAGATTGACCGCCACCCGATAGTCCACCGGATCGCCGAAGGTGGGCGCGATCGGCAGGGGATTCAGCAATCCGCCGTCGAACAGGAGGCGGTTGCGATAGGGATGGGGTTTGAAGACCGTGGGGATGGCGAAAGAGGCGCGAATGGCATCGAACAGCGAACCCTCGGTGAGCCAGATTTCCTCCTCACGCTCGATGTCCGAGGCCACCGCCGTAAACCGGATCGGCAGATCCTCGATCACCTTGTCGCCGGTCAGTTCGCGCAGCGTCTCGAGGATCTTCTCCCCCTTGACCAGGCCCCGCGCATCGAACGAGAAATCCAGCATCCGGATGACATCGATTTCGTCCAGCGCACACACCCAGTTGCGATAATCGTCCAGCGCCCCGGCGGCGTAGATCCCGCCGACCACGGCACCGATGGAACAGCCGGCAATCGATTCGATACGAATATCGTGCTCGTTGAGCCAGTCGATGACGCCGATGTGCGCCATGCCGCGAGCTGCACCGCTCCCGAGCACCAGCGCGATGGAGATTTCCTGACTCATGGCGCCCCCTGGCCAATAAGGCGCGTTTCACCGGGCTCGATGAACAGGTCCGCATCGAGCGCCCTGCGCCAGCCGGTCGGATCTGCCCCGGCGCGCTCGGGGACGTGAACACCGACGGGCTGGGCGGTTGCAAAAAAACGGGCCAGCAGGAACCGGCCGGTCTCGTCCGCGAAGAACCAGTAGGGAGGGAAGATCAGATCGAAACGCCAGGCCTCGAAGAAGGCGCGCTGGCGCTCGAACTCGTTCGGGTCCGGGCCCGCGTCCCCCATGTGGAGCACGCTCGCACGGTCCGCAATGCGGACGGCGAAAAACAGGTTTTGGATGTCGGCGTTCCGTTGGCCGCCCGCGTGGGGGATCGCAACGGCGGCAATGTCCATCGACCCGGCACGCAGTCTTGCCGGTTCATCGCCCGGTTCCAGGTCGAAGCCCACGACATGGCTCAGCAATGCCGGATCATCGCTTTCCCTGCGCAGGGCGTCGACCACCTGCTGCGGCGCGAACACTCGCACCTTCGGGTTGGCCGCGACAAAGGCCAGCATCGGGGCGGTGCTGAAATGATCGCCATGGACATGCGAGACGAAAGCCGCAGCAAGCCCGTCATAGGGCGGTTGGTCGGCGATCAGCGCGGCGCGGGTTTCCGGGGCCACCAGCAGGTATTGCCCGTAGTCCACGTCGAAGAAGGCATCAAAGACGATCTTCTCGGAACCGGCACTGACCATGACCCCTGCGTTGCCCAGATAGCGCGCCTGCGGGTCATGGCCCCAGGCCGCAGACAGCGCGCCCGCCAGGACGATCGCGGAAAAGTGTTGCAGCAGGATGTTTCTCTGGCGCATGGGTCCCGTCGCTGTTGACGCAGTGTGCATTAAAGCGCACCGAAACTCTCGCTGCCAGAAAGCAGAAAGATCCATGACCAGCGAAGAAAACTGGATTACCCGCGCCATCGCACTGGCCGGTGAGGCAGCCGACGCCGGTGAGCGTCCGTTCGGAGCGGTGATCTTCCTGGACGACGAGGAGATTGCCGCCGCCGCCAACAGCACGGGATCCACCGGCCTCTCCAGCCGCCACGCGGAGTTGAACGTCATTGAAATCGCCCAACGGTCGTTAGGGCGAAGAGACCTCTCGGGCCTGAGCATCGCCTGTTCGGCGGAGCCCTGTCCGATGTGCGCCGGCGCCATCTTCTGGGCCCGGCTCGACCGGGTTTTCTACGGCGCATCGATCCCCCGCCTGGTCAGGTTGGGACAGCGTCAGCTCAGCCTGCGCTGCGGCGCGGTGCTGAGGGGAACAGGCATCGGCGTGACCGGACCCGTACTGGAGGAGTCGGCACTACAGACCTTCCGGTCCCTGAAGCATCGTTAGCACCAGCAGGCCTCGGCGCCTCGTTCACGCGCGGGCTGGCAGGGTCAGCTGATGCAGCAGATCAGGAACATCGCAACACTCGCCGGCTTTCTGTCCCTGGTTGCGGTAACCGCTGCGACCGGCATCGTCTTCGAGCCCGGGTCATGGTATGCCGGCCTCAGCAAGCCGCCCTGGACGCCGCCAAACTGGTTGTTCGGCCCGGTCTGGACCGCACTCTACATCGGTATCGGAGTCGCCGGCTGGCAAGTGTGGCGGCGTACGCGCTCCTGGGCTGCCGCGCCGATGCTCGCGTGGGCAGCCCAGCTCGGCTTCAATGCGCTCTGGTCCTGGCTCTTCTTCGGCCTGCATTGGACCGGCCTGGCTTTCGTCGACCTTCTGGCCATGCTCGGGTCGATCGTCGTGTTCATCGCAAAGGCTTATCCGATTTCGAGAAGCGCCGCTCTGCTGTTCGTACCCTATGCCCTTTGGGTGGCCTATGCGGGCTCCCTGAATCTCGCGATCTGGCTCTTGAACTGACCCGGATTTACAGCCCGGTGAAGGCGATCGCGTAGATCTCGATCGCGTCCCACAGATTCTTCAGCCGCAGGTTCTCGTTCTTGCCGTGCTGGTTGTTGTCATGATTGGCGATCGGCAGGATCACCACCGGCGCACCGAGGACTTCGTTGATGAGGTAAAGCGGCAAGCTGCCGCCCATGGTCGGCAACTGGATCAGCTGGTCGCCCGACCATTCGTTCAACAGTTCGGCCAGGTCGCTGACCAGCGGGTGGTCAAACGGCGTTCGGAGCGCCGGATAGCCGCCGGACCACCGCAGCCAGACCACCTTGGGATGGCGGGACCGCACGGCGTCTGACGCGGGCTCGTCCACCACGTGATAACCCTGGGCCCGGAGGTGCCGCTCGATGGCGCCCCGGAGGTGCTCGACGGTCTGGTCCGGGACCAGGCGAATCCCGATCGAGGCGGTTGCCTCCGGGATGATGATGTTGCGTGACTGGTCCCCGACACCGCCGCCAGACAAGCCGCGGAAGTTGAGCGCCGGGCGCAGGATCGCCGCCTCGATCCGTTCGCCGTGTCCTTCCGTACGCGCCAGGGAGAGGTCCTGCCGCAAGGCGAGATCGACCGCCGGGATCCGCTCGATTGCGGCCAGTTCCAGGGCGCTGGGCTCGCGCACTTCGTCGTGAAATCCTTCGATGAGAATGTCGCCCTGCTCGTTGCGCATGGAACTGAGCAGCGCCGTGAGCATGGCAATGGGATTGGGCGCCCAGTTTCCGTAATGACCGCTATGCAAGGGGCGCGACGGTCCATAGACCGTAATATCGAATCCGGCGGCTCCGCGCACACCGTAGGCCAGCTGTGGTCGACGCGTGGGATGCATCGGGCCATCGCAGAACAGCCACAGGTCTGCGGCCAGAAGGTCCCGGTGTGCGGCGAGCATTTCGCGCAGATGCGGCGAGCCGATTTCCTCCTCGCCCTCGAAGAAGAACTTGAGGTTGACCCTCGGCTCCAGCCCGACGGCCTCCAGCGCATCGAGCGCATGGGCAATTGCGATGATCGGCGCCTTGTCGTCGCCGGCGGAGCGGGCAAAGATGCGCCACGTCGGGTCGAACGGAGTCGTCATGGGGACCTCGACGCCCCCCTGCTCGACCAGCGCATCGCGCATGATCGGTTGCCACGGATCGCTGGCCCAGTTCTCGGCGTCGACCGGTTGTCCATCGTAATGGACATAGACCATGATCGTGCGCTCCGCACCGGCCACGGGGCGCTCGGCGTAGACCGCCGGCGGCGAGCCCGGCACCCGCAGCAGGCGCGGGTTCAAGCCTCGCCGGTCCAGATAGCTGACGATGAACTCGGCATTTCGCTCGATATTTTCGCTGTCCGTCGCAACGTTCGGCAGGCGAAGCAGCGCAACGAAATCGTCGATGATGGCCTGTTCGTTTGCGGCACGGTGTTCCGCTACGGATGCGGCAACGGTCGCCACGTCGGTCGTGTCGGATGCGGCCACCGCACCGATGAACCCGAGGAGAACCCCCGCCACGGGACGGATAAATGCGGGCTTGATGCGATAGTGGATGCGAAACACTGGTTTCCCCCCTGACGGCAGATGGCCCATGATAGCGTTTTGAAGCGTGCCCGGAGGCGCCATGATTGTCGTTCATCACCTGGAGAACTCTCGTTCCCAACGGATCCTGTGGATGCTGGAAGAGCTCGGCGTGGACTACGAGATTCGTCCCTACAAGCGCGATCGAAAGACCCAGCTGGCGCCGCCCGAGCTGGCCGAAGTCCATCCGCTTGGCCGCTCACCGGTCATCACCGACGGCGACCGGACCGTTGCGGAGTCCGGCGCGATCATCGAGTACCTGGCGCGCACTCACGGGGGCGGGCGGTTGCTCCCGGACCTGTCCGAGCCGGGCGGGTTGGCCTGCAGCTATTGGCTACACTATGCGGAGGGGTCGCTGATGCCCTTGCTGCTGCTCAAGCTGGTCTTTGATCGCCTGCCCAAGCCGCCGGTCCCACTGATCCTGCGCCCGGCCGCAGCGCTGCTGTCCGCCGGTTTCAAGAGCAAGTTCATCACCCCGCGCCTGCACCAGAATCTCGACTTCATCGAAGGTCATCTCGCCGAAAACGAGTGGTTCGCCGGTGAACGATTCAGCGCGGCGGACATCCAGATGAGCTTTCCCCTGGAAGCCAGCCTGGATCGGGCGCCGGGCAACGAGAATCGCCCGCACCTGCGGTCGTTCGTCGAGAAGGCGCAGGCCCGCGAGGCCTATCAGCGGGCTCTCGAACGGGGCGGTCCCTACGACTATGCCCTCTGACTCAAGCTCCGCGGACTGGGTAACCATGAATTCGTGAAGAGGTTACGAAGCCATGAAGAGAACAAATAGGGGGTCGACAGCGCCGCTGTCGCTCAAAAGACTTCCGCTCTGAGCCGGCGAACGCCGGACCCCATTTCTGCCTTTCCTTCATGGCTTCGTCCTACTTCACGGCTTCATGGTGAAGGCTCTGGTCCGCGAAGCGGAAAGCTTCAGTCCCGGAAAGAGGGATCGACCCGGTCGAGCTTGCGCAGGAGACCGGGCCAGGCGAGTTCGCCGCCGAGGTTCTGCGTTACCTGGTCGGCCTGGGCCTGGATCCCGTCCTGGATCGGTTTGGGGACGGGGATGAGCGAGGCGTTCCCGCTCATCGCCCGGATCTGGATCCGGCAGGCCGATTCCAGGACATACATGAATAGAAAGGCGTCCGCGATCTTGGGCGCGCAGGTCAGCAGCCCGTGATTGCGCAGGATCAGGAAATTC
>JAWVZU010000074.1:0-14462 GCA_033722075.1 Lysobacterales bacterium | reverse complement strand
GGGCAGCCGGCCTACATCGGCCAGCGTCTTGCCGCGAAGCAACGGCATGGTGAAGTAATGCAGGCAGTCCACGCTGCCGACCTCGAAGACCGGAACGATGTGCGGGTGATGCAGCCGCGCAGCGGCTTGGGCCTCCGCGTGAAACTTGGCGATCATGCCCGGGTCGTCCGCCACGTTCGAGGCGATGAACTTGATCGCCACCTCCCGGTCCAGGCGTTCCTGGCGAGCGCGATAAACCACGCCCATGCCGCCGCGGCCGAGCAGCTCCAGCAGCTCGTAATCGCCGAAGCGGCGCTGTTCCGGATCGGACAGGTCGAGGTCTTCCCAGGAAAGCTCCTGGGGATCTTCTCCGGCGGCCAGGGCCGCCTTGGCAAAACGCAGCAGCGTGGCGTCCTGGAGGGTGGGGTCCTGAGCATCGGTCATGGCAGCATCTCCGTCCTTTTGCTCTTCCACTACCCGGGCCGGCTCAAATGTGACAGGTCGCTGTCCGCAAGCAGGGCTCGGATGGCCTTCATCTCCGCCTCGTACTGCGCGTCGCTGGTGCAGAGTTCCTGGACTTCCCGCTGCAGGCACTTCGAAAGCCGCTGGCGCAGGCGGCGCATCTCGACGGTCAGCGTGTTGGGCCGGATCCCGAGCGTTTCGGCCACGTCCTGAAGCTCACCGTGTTCCGGAGGATCGCTGATCAGCGGCATCAGCCGGTCGAACAGGTCCCGCCGGTCACGTCCCGCATAGTCCTCCCGGAGCGCCTCCATGGCGTTGCGGGTCAAGGACAGGACGAAGGCCAGATCGTACGCGCGTCCTGCACTCCCGGCCCGATCCGCAAGAGTGTCGTCCTGGTTTCCCGTCTCGGGCATCGCCGCGAGCTGCCGATAGCGCTTGGCGAGAAATCGCTTCAACAAGAGATAGAGAAAATTCCTGAAGCTGCCCCGGCCCTCGTCGGCACGGGCCCACCAGCCGCCTTCGATCGATTCGGCCAGGAACGACTGGGTCAGGTCTTCGGCCTCATCCCGCAGGCCCGAACGCCGAAAGAAGGCCAGGATCGCCCGTTCGTAGCCGGCGACCAGCGTTTCCCAGGCGCGGGAAGCATCGGTGTTGCCTTCGGCGCTTGCCCGAATCAGGCTCCAGCGGGTTGTCGGCAAGTCGGTCGGCATCGATGCTTGAATCAGAGGATCAGAACAGGGGGATGGTGAGGACCGGCTTTTCCTTCTGCTGGTCGGACTGGAGGGAGAAGATATTCAGGAGCAGCGCGAACGAGTCCTTCGATTGCCAGTCCCGATCGTCGATGAAAAACCAGAGGTCTCGATAGCGGACTCTGACGAATGCGTTCTCCGGTTCGTCCGCACTGAATCGAATGTCGAGAAGGTCCTTGGTGAAGTCCCGGGACTCCACACGCTGCCCCTGGAGGTTCACGTATTCCTTGACGAGCGCCTGGTGCGCCGGGGGCACTTCCACGCTGCGGGACGCACAATAGAGCTGGTTCCCGACCGATCTCAACCAGATCGGCACCGGCGCAAATTCCTTGTCCGCGACGTGGCGCCCCTGGTACTCCACGGGATCCAGCAAGCGGATCCGCTCAATGACTCGCCCATCCCGCAGGATGGTCCGGGTCGGCGACAACCCAAGCGCCTTGTCGGCCCGATCGGCCTCGGCCTGGCTTTCAAAGACGAGTTGCATGATCAGAAACGGCCGGGTGCGTTTCTTGACCCGGAGTCGACCGTCTGTCGATTCCTCGAAGGCATAGCCGGCCTCGTTGGCGGACAGCATGGTCTCGATTCGGACATCGTTCCTGTCGAGCGAGTCCATGATCTCGCGATCACTGCCCTGGACGTAGAAGAATGCCAGGTCCTCCCGCTCCTGGAGACGACCCCAGATTTCGACCAGCTCGGCAAACCTCGCATAGGTCTCCTTTTCCGGATAGTTGTAAAGATCGCCGACCCGCTCGACCATCAGGCGCATGACCCGCTTGATGCTCCACCCGCCGCGCACCAGGAGAAGAAAGGTGTTCATGTCCGATTCCAGCAACATCCGGCGCGCGAACTCTTCTCCTTCGATGGGCGTGTAGGTCAGGGTCGGGACCTCCGAGTACTGAATCCCGGCGACATCGATCGCCCCGACATCGTTGTCGATCGCCGTGGCGTCGATGCCAAAGCCAAAGCGGGAATTGATCGAGGTGATCTGCAGGAAGCTGATCGGCTCTCGATATTTCAATCGCACCAGGTTGAGCAGGAGTTCCTGGTTGGTGCTGCGCTGGACCGCCATGTTGTAGGCGGCGCGATTGGTCCCCAGCACGACGGGCCCGAGCTGGCGGCATCCGGCCAAGAAGGCGATTCCCAGCAGCAGGCCGAGCAGCCACGGATTTGCCCATCTCGATGCCATCGATGATCCTCCTGTCGACCCGGACAGCGAGCCGCCTCCCGCGTCAGATGATAGCACCTGGCGCCGTGGGATCAGCCGCCGCTTCAACTGGGTTATACTCCTTCCGCAATGCGACGGTCGCAGGTTTGACCTGGAGCGAATGCAAGGGGGGTTGATGCCGCATCGGGTTACGGCTTTCTGGCGCCTTATGACCGGCGCCGCATTCTTGTGCGCCACAGCGGGTGCGACGGCCCAATCCGAGGAACCCCTGCTGCTGGGCTGGTACGACTGGGAGCCATACCAGTTCGAGAAAATCCAGGGCACCGAGCGAGTCCTCACCGGCCTGGACATCGAGCTGGTGCGCGCGATCGCAGCCGGCGCGGACCTCGAGCTCGAGTACGAAAACCGCGGGTTCGAAGAAATTCTCGACGGCCTTCGCAACGGGACCATCGACCTGACCGTGGCCTACGAACGCGCCGATCGCAGTGAGTACGCCCACCACTCTTTTCCCTACCGCATTCAGACCGAGGTGATGCTGGTCCGTCGCGGCGAAGCAGCAGCCTTTCCGACCGAATCCCTGTCTGCCCTCATCAACGGGATCCAGGATCGGAAGACCCGCATCGGGACCGTGGAAGGTTTCGCCTATGGACCGGAAGACTTCGCGGCGTTCCTGGAAGACCCGGAGAACAGCGAGTTCATCGTCCAGTCGGAAAACGACCGGGAAGGCCTGCAGCGCCTGATCGACGGCGAAGTCGACGCCCACGTGACCGACCGGATGGTGGGCACCATGATTGCCTGGCGCAACGGTTGGCTGGACCAGATCGAGGAAGTGCCGATCATCATCAACCAGGAGCAGCTGTTCGTGCTCTTCAGCCGGGCCTCCACGACGGAGGAACAGCTCACCGCCTTCAACGACAGTCTCGTCCGGCTGCGCGATTCGGGCATGCTTGATCGCATTTCCCGGCAATATCTTCAGCCCATCCTGATCGCGATGACGACCGAGTCCAACTGGTTCCTCATCATCGACATTCTCGGCACCATCGCCTTTGCGATTTCCGGTGTGATCCTCGCCTACACCGAGCGCTACAGCATCTTCGGCGCGCTGGTGCTGGCTTCGCTTCCGGCGGTCGGCGGCGGGATCGTACGTGATCTGCTCACCGGCCGGGACCCGGTCGGCTTTGTTCGCACGCCGGTCTACGCCCTGCTGATCTTCGGGACCGTCATGATCGGCTACGTGATCATGGCGGCCAAGAACCTGCTGTCGTCGAAGATCAAGGAGTTCAACGAGCAACGGGCTCAGCGTCTCCAGACCATCGGCGCCTACGTGGTCGAGTTCTTCGACTGCCTGGGGCTGGCCTCGTTTACCATCACCGGTGTTGCGGTCGCCGTGAGTACCCGAGTCGATCCCCTCTGGATCTGGGGACCGGTCCTGGCCGCGCTGACCGGGGCCGGCGGCGGCATTCTGCGCGATGTCGTGCGGGGCAACGTCGAACACTCCGCGCTGAAGGAATCCTTTTACCCTGAGGTTGCCTTCGTCTGGGGTTTCATCCTGTCGATGTATCTCGAATTCACCGGTGCCGAGTTGACCGCCGGCGCCCTGTACTACGCGGTGGTCCTGACCATGATCGGGGCATTCGTCACCCGGATGATGGCGATCTTTTTCGGCTGGAAGGCGCCGAGTTACTCACTGCGACGTCGCACGGCCGAAACGGGCTAACCCACAAGACAAAGCCAGAGAGGACAGGAAATGAGGATCGTCGTCACACTACTCGGCCCCGATCGGCCAGGGATCATCGAAACCTTTTCAAAGCTCGTTGCCGAACAGGGCGGCCGATGGTGCGAAAGCCGCGTTCTCCAGGCGGAAGGCCAGTTCGGCGGCGTGTTCATGGCAGAAGTGGACGATGAGCGTGCGCCCACGCTGGAGAGTCAACTCCGCAACCGCTTTGACGAGCACCTGACCGTTGCGCTCGCTCGTGGCATACCCACTCCCGAAGCCGCCCCCATCAATGCGCTCAAGATCCGACTGTTCTGCGGAGACCGCCCGGGCGTGCTGCACGAGTTTTCGGAGGTGTGCGTGGCGCGGGACATCAACATCCTGGAACTCGAGACCAACCTGAGCCCGGCCCCCATGTCGGGCCTGATGATCTTCGAGATCGAGGCCGTTTGTGACGTGCCCACGTCCTGTGATCGCGGGGAGCTGGCGAGCGCGATGGAAGCGATCGGGGACGATGTCCTGGTCGAATTCACCGACCGCAACCTGAAGAAGCGGTTCGCCCACCTGTTCTAGGGATCAGCTCTTCGACGGATCACTTCTTGAAAAAGGCCCGGATCGAATTGGCGAAGGCCTCGGTGTACTGCTTGAGTTGCTGGGCAACCGAGACGTTGCGCTCTTCCGAGGCGATGAGTTCGGATTTGAGCCGCCGCTCGGCCATGATCCTGCCGATTTCCTCGGCCAGCTCGGGTCTTTTGTCCATCAGCGGCTTGAACGAGTCCTTGCTCACTTCGAGCACGCTGCAGTCCGTATGCGCGGTAACGCTGGCCGAGCGGGACTCGCCGGTGAGCAGCGACATTTCTCCAAAATAGTCGTAGGTGCCCAGCCTGGCGAGCTCCAGTTTTCGCCCGTCGGACAGTTTGCGATGAATCCGGACCATGCCCGAGAGCATGATGTACATCGAGCTTCCGTTGTCGCCTTCGCTGATGATCCGGTCACCGACCTTGAACCGGTGGTGAACGCCGTCGGCAGCCAGCTGTGAGCGCTCCTCATCGGTGAGCGGTTCGAGGAGTGACACCTCCTTGAGAAGCACCGCGTCCTCCAATTCCGTCGCTTCGTGCGTGCGTCCGCGCCGCACCTCGATGTCCTGGGCGCTCGCCGAGAAATTGAAGCCGGACTTGGTGAAGAGCCCCCAGGCGTTCTGCAGCAGTTCACTCTTGGCGGCGAAGTTCTGACGGTAGTTCAGGCAATGCACGAAGACCATGTACTGGATCGGATGCCGATCCGCATCCCAAACGCGCACCACCGGCGACGGTTCATCCAGGATGTAGTCGGATTTCAAAGCCGCCTCCAGGAGCAGCCGGCGGACGAGCTCCGGCGCAATCGACCGGTCAACGGACAGATAGAACCAGAAACCGTAGCAGTCGCCCGGCCGGTCATAGTTGTGGATGGACGCCCCGGCGATCTTGCCGTTGGGCACGACATGGATCGTGTTGTTCCAGGTCCTGATCTCGGTCGCGCGCCAGTCGAGGCTGATGACTTCGCCCATCACACCATCTTCGAGCTCGATCCAGTCACCCGCCGCAAAAGGCCGTTCGATGGTCAGGCTGATCCCGGCAATCACGTCACCGAGGATCGGCTGCAAGGCCAGGCCGAGGACGCCGACGACCACGCCGGACGAGACCACGAACCCGGTCATGGGCTGCTCGTAGACGAAGGAAAGAATCGCGTAGATGGCTGCGGTGTAGACGACCACATCCAGGACGTTTCGCAGAATCCTCGGGACGACTTTCGATTTTCTGGCAAGCACCCCGTCCCAGATGAACAAGCGCGACGCACGGTTGAACAGGTGGGCCGTGAGCAGCAGCAGCGGCACGGTAAAGACCGGCGAGAGGAACCAGTTTCCGGCATAGGCCCCGGTGAGGCTCACCAGAATGACCGCGACCGAGCCCAGCAGAAACACGAACGCAGGCGCGAGGAGCAGTTCCACGAACCAGGTTGCATGCGCTCGTCGATACGCCGGGGGAACCTGAAGGAACGCGATGAGATAAAGCACGAAGATGACCAGTCCGATCAGCCCGTGGAATCCACGGCTGGTCAGGAACACTTCGGCCAGTTCCAGGATCCGGGCGACGAAAGTATCCAGCATGGCGGTCCCTACTCCACCTGCGAGGTGGCGTAAGCGTAGTCCTCATCGAAATGTTCAACCATCGCGTTCAGCAGCCTGACGTTCATGGCGTTGCCATGGTGGTCATCGACCCCCGCGGCAACGGCATCGCGAAAGCGAATCAGGGCTTGCCTGTCGCGCTGGAGAAACGCGATGGTGCCGTACACATAGTCATTCCAGCGGAAGTCGCCGGTGTCATCTTCCCGGATGCAGCGCCGGGCAGCCGCGATCGCCGCCTCGTAGTCGCCCGCCACCGCACGCAACTGAGCGATGTGCCACATCAGCGAACCTTCGGTGGCCCCGGTTTCTTCGATATAGCGTTCGATCAGGTCCGCGGCCTCGGCGGGGCATCCGGCGCCGGCCAGGCTTCGAAAGCCTTGCCGCGGCGTCTGGTCGAACTCGTGATAGGAGAGGCCCAGATCCGTCTCCAGGTGCTCCGCAAACAACGCCGCACAGTCGACCTCCGCGATCGCATGCGGCGCGGCCAGCAACAGTCCGATCAGAATCAGGATGGTTCGCATTGATTCCTCCTCCGGCGGCGATCATAGCACCCCAGCCGGGGGGCTCTTCCAGCCCGACGCCACGCGGGATACTCTTGGGGCAAATTCAGGAGATCACCGTGTCGCTGATACCTTCCAGCCTGCTGCAGAAACTCTACAACCGGACCAGCCTCCGCAACCGCGGCGGAAAGGTCGTCTTCTCGGTCAAGAACCGGTTGAGTCCAGCAACCATTTCGCGAATCGACCGCATTGCAGTCGACGATCGGGATGTCCCGCTCCAGGCCGTCAAGCTGCGCCTGGAATCCGGCGAAACGGTTCCGGCCGACGAGATCGGCGACCGGTCGATCGAGTTTCCCCTGGGGCTTCAGATGGAGTATCAAATGGCGATCGACCCGCTGCCGGAGGGCGAACACGACCTGCTCGTCGTTCTGCATGCGAAACCGTTCGGCAAGCTGAAGGTCGAGGTCACGGATCGCCTCAATACGGGCGAGCATCCGCCGGGCACGATTCCGCGCGATGTTGACGACGACTACAGCGACAGCGTCATCCAGGCCCGTCGCAAGTTCCTCGAGGAGCAGACGGGCCGGACTCCCGAACATCTTTACCGGCCGTCCTTCGATCCGCACGCGACGCGCGGCAACATCGAACATTTCACCGGGGTGGCGCAGATCCCCGTGGGGATCGCCGGCCCGCTGCTGGTTCACGGCGAACATGCAGAAGGGGAGTTTTTCGTCCCGCTGGCGACCACCGAGGGCACCCTGGTTGCCTCCTACAACCGGGGCATGAAAGTGCTGCGGGAAAGCGGCGGGGTCCGCTGCGCGGTCGTCGGTGACAACATGCAGCGCGCACCGGTCTTCGTCTTCGATAACGCCGCCGATGCGAGACGCTTCGTCGACTGGATCAGGGCCAACCGGGAAGCACTCGCGACCGTCTGCTCCGAGTCCGACCCCTTCGTGGAACTCGATTACATCGATCCCTACCTGGCGAGCCGGTTCGCCTACCTGCGATTCAACTACACGACCGGCGACGCGGCGGGCATGAACATGGTCGGCAAGGCAACGTTTGCCGCGTGCAATTTCATCCTGGAGAACTGCACCGACATCGAGATCCAGCGCTTCTATCTCGAATCGAACTTCGCCACCGACAAGAAGCCGTCCATGGTCAATACCATGCACACTCGCGGCAAGCGTGTGACCGCCGAGGCCTACGTCAAGAACGAGGTGCTCCGCGACGTCATGGACGCCGATACGGAATCGCTTTATTTTCACTCGAAAGTCGCCAACCTGGGATCCATGCTCTCCGGCGCCATGAACAACGGCTGCCATTCGCCCAATGGCATCACCGCCCTGTTCATCGCCACCGGCCAGGATGTGGCAAACGTTTCGGAATCGGCAACCGGCCTCCTCTACACGGAGCTGCAGCCCAACAAGGACCTCTATATCTCCATCACCCTGCCCTCGCTCATCGTCGCGACCTGCGGCGGGGGAACCGGCCTGCCAACCCAGCGCGAGAGTCTCGAACTCCTGGACTGCTACGGCGTCGGCAAGGTGATGAAATTCGCCGAAATCGTGGCGGGTACCGTGCTCGCCGGAGAAGTCTCCCTGGCGGCGGCCATTTCCTCGCTGGACTGGGTGTCCAGCCACGAGCAACTGGGCCGCAATGATCCAACCCGAAGGCAATAATTGACCGGCGTCAAAGAGCCGTTTGCCCACCCCGCGGAGAATTGGACCTCATCTTCCACCAAGACGAAGAGGACTGACCGTGAAAAGCAAACTGATCATTGCCGTTCTTGCGGCGCTCATTGCGGTGCCGGCGAGTGCGTTCGAGGCAGGCGACTGGATGGTCCGTGCCGGGATCACCAACGTCGACCCGAAATCCGACAATCACCCGGTCGTCGATGCCGACGCCGGCGCTGCCCTGAACCTCAATGCCACCTACATGTGGACCGAGAACTGGGCCATCGACATCCTGGCCGCCATCCCGTTCAACCACGAACTCTACCTGGTCGACGGGGGCGCCAAGGTCGGCGAAACCGATCAGCTTCCGCCGACGGTGAGCATCCAGTATCACTTCATGTCCAACCAGAAGTTCCGCCCGTATGTGGGGCTGGGCTTGAACTACACGACGTTCTTCGACGAGAAAACCCGTGGTCCGCTGGCCGGCAGCGACCTGGACCTGGATGACTCCTTCGGGCTGGCCGCCCAGATCGGCTTCGACTACATGCTCGACGATCACTGGTTCGCCAATCTCGACGCCCGCTGGATGGACATCGACACGGAAGCCAAGCTGGACGGCACCTCGCTGGGTGACGTCGAGATCGATCCGCTGGTCTACGGCTTCAGCTTCGGCTATCGCTTCTAGGCGAAGGCCTCAGCTGTACCTCCACATCCCCGCCGCTCGCGGCGGGGATTTTTTGTCTATAGTGAAGTAATCCGGCCCACGTATTTCCGGCTGATTTGAACTATCGGACACGCCATCGCTTTGCTCTCCCGGTGGACCGCACCGAAGTCGCCCGCGCCTGGGCCGAGCATGGCTATTCCTGCGATCTCTTCGTCGACCCGCCCGGACGCACCTGGGTCGATTTCATCCACTCCTGCAATGAACTGGTGACGGTGGTGGAGGGGCGCCTGCGCATGACCATCGATGACCAGGTCTTCGTCGCCGAGCCGGGCGACGAGGTGTTCATTCCCAAGGGTGCCGAACATTCGGTCGAGAACATCCACCCCACGACCACCAAGTGGCTTTACGGCTACGATTAGTCCGAATGCATTCGGACTGAGTCCGTCATGTCTATCCTGTCCCACGCCGATGCCCGCCGGACCTACGACCGGATCGGCGCCCGCCAGGATACGCAGCGATTCTACGAGGATCAGGCAACCGCCCTGTTGATCGAACACGGCCGCTTCGAATCCGCCTCGCGGGTGTTCGAATTCGGCTGTGGCACGGGCCGATTCGCCGCAACTCTGCTCCGGGAGCACCTGCCTGAGGCCGCGACCTATCGAGCGCTGGACCTGAGCCCGAAGATGGTCTCGATCGCCGCCGAGCGGCTTGCGGCATTCGGCGACCGAGCACGCGTCTCGGTGAGCGACGGGGGGCCTCCCGCGCAAGAGACTAGCGAATCCTGTGACCGGTTCGCGTCCAACTATGTCTTCGACCTGCTCTCGGACGAGACCATCAGCGCGGTGCTGGCGCAGGCCCATCGCATGCTCGTTCCAGATGGCCTCTTGTGTGTATGCGGTCTGTCCCCCGGGTGCGGATTCTGGACCGGCAAAATCACCCGCGCGCTACGCTGGATTCATGCCCGCAGGCCAAGCTGGATCGGCGGCTGCCGTCCCCTGGAGTTGACCGGCTACCTCGATGCGCATTGCTGGGACATCGTGTTTCAGCGCAAGATCGCTGCCTGGGGCATCACCTCCGAGGCGATCGTTGCCAGGCCTCTGGGGGGCCTCATCGACCCTGTCTTCCGGTCGGCACGCCAACGCCTGAACCCTGGGGAGGATTGCATCGGTCTCCGTTCCGTCGAAAGCTGGGGTAGTGTCAACTGCACCAGCCTGGGTTTCTCTCTAGCCCAGCGTCGAAAAAGTCACGAAGGAAAGCAGATAAGCCGTCAGCAGAGCCGCGGCGGCGGACGCCACAAGGGCAGCCCAGAAGCGTTTCATTGGTCTCGGACCGTCAAAAGCGGACAAGTTGTCCGCGAAACATAGCGTACGCTTTTCACAGCCGAAAACCAGTGCAGCAACTCATGCAGCCGAAGCGTGACACCGCTGACCTTCCTGGGGGCAGCTTCTCAACTCGATCGACATGCCGCCGGCTTGCCTGGTGACGGTCTGGTGGATCTTCCACACCGGCTACGGCTCAAGACTTGAGCCTGAAGAACCCCCGTTCGTCGATCTCGAACTCGCCGCCCTGCGACTCCCGGTTCAGTCGTTCCGCCAGCCACCGCGCCTCCTGTGAGGTAGTTCGATTGAGCCTGAGTTTCTGCAGCCGGAACGGGACCACAGTGAGCGATTTCAGTCGGCCCGTGTCCGGCGCAAGGGCGGGTAAATACATGGCCGTAAGCTCCGGCCGGTACGATTCGTGCCCACCGATGCCCTCGTAGTCGTTGATCAGGTCACCGCACCCATAAAGGATGAGCTTGTCTCGGTAGAGTTCGAGGCCTTTCGGGTGATGCGAAGAGTGTCCGTACACGATATCCACCCCGGCGTCGTCGATCAGCCGTCGGGCAAATGACCGCTGTTCGGAGAGGATCGAATAGCCCCAGTTTCCGCCCCAATGCACCGACACGACGACGCGGTCTCCGGGTCGACGTGTCGACTCCACGATTCCTGCCAGTCGTGAGGCTGAGGCCTCGGTCACTTCGGGGAGGAAGTTCACTCCGGAGACACCGGAGCCGGCCTGCCAATCAGACGGAATGCCCGCTCCCGGCTCCGCAAGCGCGTAGACCAACAGCCGCGCCGACCCGGGCGGGTTCAGAACGGCCGGCGCCGACGCTTCCGGGGCATCCGCTCCGGCTCCGACCGGCACGACCCCGGCCTCACGGAGCCTGGCCAGCGTTTCCGCGAGACCCGGCCGACCCCAGTCCAGCGTATGATTGTTGGCCAGTACACAGCAGTCGATCCCCACCGCGGTCAACACGTCGACGTTGCGAGGATGCATCCGGTAATGAATGCCCTTGTCCGGCCACGGCTTGTCCGCGGTGGTTACGGCCGTCTCGAGGTTGATGATGCGGACATCGGGCTTCAGCGAATCCAGCACATCGACCGCGTCGCCCCAGATGTAGTCCGGTTCCACGGGGCGTGGGATGCGGCCGCTGGTCTGCTCGGCAAGCTCCACGTAGCGGTTGGCGTCCTGCACATAGGGTTCGTAGAGCACCGGGTCCACCGAGTGGCGCAGGATCTGGTCGATGCCGCGCCCGGTCATGACGTCGCCGGCAAGCAGCAGGCTGAGTTGGTTGTTGGTCGGGACGGACAAGTTGTCTCGAGTGTACCCTGTCCGCCACAGCGCGCCGACGCCCAGGAGCGCCCGGAGCAACGCACGACGGTGCAGATCAGGCGGCATGCCTATATGCTAGCCGGGATTACCGCGCCATGCTCGGGAGGTCCCATGACCCACATGCTCATCCGCCATCGCGTCGGCGACTTCGATCGCTGGAGACAGCTATTCGAAGAGCACCGAAGCGCACGCGAGGCCGCCGGCATTACCGATCTGAACCTGTGGCGCGACGTGGAGAATCCGAACGACGTGGTACTGATCTTCAGCGTGTCGGATCTGGACCGTGCCCGGGCCTTCGCAGCATCCGAGGACCTGCGGAACAAGATGCGCGCGGCAGGCGTCGTGGACGAGCCGGAGATCGCGTTCCTCACCCCGTGAACTGCTGGATAGCTCTCTTTCGGGGGATCAACGTCGGGGGCCGCAACCGGCTGGCGATGAAAGCGCTGGTCGACTTGATCGAAGGGCTCGGCGGACGGTCAGTGCAGACCTATATCCAGAGCGGTAACGCGGTGTTCCTTCATCCAGGGGAGGACCCTGCCCAATTGGCCGATCGTCTTGCCGAGGCCGTCTCCCGGGAGCACGGATTCCAACCCAGGGTGATGCTGCTGTCACCGGAGACGTTGCGCGCCGCGGTGGCGGCCAATCCTTTTCCAGAGGGCGAGTCCGAACCGAGCAAGCTGCACCTGGCATTTCTGCAAGAGGTGCCTGCGGCGCCCGACCTGGATCGGCTCGAGGCAGTCAAGAGGCCTTCGGAGCAGTTCGCACTGAAGGATTCGGTCTTCTACCTGCACGCGCCCGAGGGCATCGGGCGTTCAAAGGTGGCGGCTGGATTCGAAAAAGCACTGGCGGTCGCGGCAACCGTTCGCAATTACCGGACGGTCGGCAAGATCCTGGAACTCGTTCAATCCGTTCAATCCGTTCAATCCGTTCAATCGGACGATCGCACCGGGTCCTGAGGGCTTCGGTTCACCGCCAGCGAAAAGATGTCCGGCCGAGCATAGTGACCGGAAACATCCAGGTCGTACTTGCCCTGGGCGATCCGGCTCAGGTCGAGTTCGGCGAAGAGGATCGTCTCCTCCCCGTAAACCGGTCCCGCCAGCACCTCGCCGAAGGGATCCACGATGACGCTGCCGCCGCGGATCAGAATGCACTCCGGGTCGTCACCCTGGATGCACTCGTAGTCGGCAGGGTAATCGGAACGACGGGTGAACTGAGCCGCGGCGAGCACGAAGCAGCGGCCCTCGACGGCAATGTGGCGCATGCTGGCCTGCCACACCTCCCGGTCATCCACGGTCGGGGCACAGTAGATCGCCACCTGCTGCGAATAAAGATTCAGGCGCAGGGCCGGCATGTAGTTCTCCCAGCAGATCGCCGTGCCGATGCGACCCCAGGGGGACTCCACGGCGGCCAGCGTCGAACCGTCGCCAAAGCCCCAGATCAACCGCTCCATGGCCGTCGGCATCACCTTGCGATGCTTGCCCAGGTAGCGACCGTCACGATCAAGATGTATCGCCGTGCAATAGAGCGTCCCGCCCGCGCGCTCGATCACGCCTGCGACCAGGTAGACCCGCGCCTCCTGGGCGATCCGACCGAGACGTTCCAGCTCCGGCCCGGGGAGTTCGATGGCGCCATCGAAATAGCGCGAAAACCACGCCCTGCCTTCCGCCCGGCGCAGGCCGACCCGCGCCCCGAAGTCCGCACCTTTCGGATAGCCGCCGACGAAGGCCTCCGGGAACACAACCAGCTCAGCACCCTGGTCGGCCGCATCCAGCGTCAGCTGTTCGAGCTTGGCAATGGTATGAGAAGTCTCGAAGGCAATCGGCGCGGCCTGGACAACCGCAACCCTGGGTCTGGCATCCGACATGGGCTCTCTCCTTGGCGGCCTGGCTCCATTCTAAGCCCCAGCCGCAACCGCCGAGGCATAGTTTTTCTTCCCGTGGCAGGCTAATGTCTGTGTCCAAATGCAGTATTCGCTCGATTACTCGGAGAACGTGACGCTTCCGGATGGGACGGATCTGCGCTTTCGCTCGATCCGCCCGGACGACAAGCCGGCGCTGGTCGAGGCATTTGCCAGGCTCTCGGCCGAGAGCCGCAGACGACGCTTCTTTACCACCAAGAACCACTTGAGCGAGGACGAGCTGCGCTACCTGACGGAATGTGACGGCATCAACCACTACGCCATCGTTGCCGGCAAGGAATCCCCGGGGGCGCCTACCGAGGGCATCGGGGTCGCCCGCTTCGTGCGCGTACCCGAAGAGCCGCAAGCCGCCGAATTGGCCATCGTGGTGGTCGACAAATGGCAGAACCGGGGTATCGGGTCGATGCTCCTGGAGCGACTTGTTCGCGCCGCCGCAGAGCGCGGCATCCGGGAGATCCGGGCGCTTGCCCTGCCCGACAACGCGCAGATCCGGTCGCTGCTGGAGCACTATGCCGACGATGTTGAAGTGCTCGAAGACCATGGCATGTTGCTCATGACCGTTCACGTACCGCCGGTCGACGAGGAGGATGCGCTGGACGCAATGCTCTCCATGCTCAGATACGCTGCCCTCGGCACCTTCATCATTCCCATCTGGCTCGGCCGGCGAACCCTGCAACAACTGCTCGCGCAGATGGAGCAAAAGGATCCGGGCGAAGAAGAATAGGCATGGCCTACCGCATCGCAGCGGATTTGCTGGTCGTCATCCACGGGCTGTTCATCGTATTCGTGGTGACCGGCGGGTTCCTGGTCCTGTGGCGC
>JAWVZU010000073.1:0-14473 GCA_033722075.1 Lysobacterales bacterium | reverse complement strand
CTGCTGCCATTCCTCGATGAAACGCGTCGTCCGCTCGGGTGAGAGCAAGCCCGCCTCGGCGATGGAAGCCGGATCGGCGTACTCGTCCAGCAGCGACTGGACCCGCGCCTTCTTCGCGCTGTCGGTGTGCGCCGGCGGCGCCATGAAGGCGAATTTCTCGCGCTTGTAGAGCACTTCTGGCAGGACGCCGCGCATCGCTTCGCGCAGGACCCATTTCTCGATGTTGCCGCGGATCCGCAGCCGCGGCGGAATGCGGGTTGCCAGCTCGGCCACATGGTGGTCCAGAAACGCCGGTCGGGACTCCATGGAATTGGCCATGTCCACCCGATCGCCGCCCCAGTTCAGGATCTGGCCTTCGAGCATGGTCTTGGACCAGCTGTACTGGGCCTTGTCCAGGGCGTGCCGCCCGCGCAGCCGGTCGGGATCGACCTTCTCGGCAATCGCCGCAACCGGGTCGTAGCCGGCCAGCTCTTCCTGGGTGGCGTCGGACAGCAGGGGCCGGGCGAGCTCGAGCGTGCCCATCCAGGGCTGGAGCCAGGAGGGCGTGAAGCCCATGAGGTCGTTCCAGGCATCGTGCGATCGCTCCGTCTCGGCCAGGATAGCGCCGCGGAACACCTCGTTGGACTTGTGCAGGGCTTCTTCATAGGCCGCACGGGTCTCGGGCGGCTCGTCGTCGAGTCCGTGCAGGAACATGTCACGCTTGAGGGCGGGATACCCGCCGAACAGCTCGTCCGCGCCCTCGCCGGTGATGACCGTCTTGTAGCCGGCCCGCTGCACGTGACGGCTCATGCACCACTTGGCAACCCCCAGGGTGTTGTAGAAGGTCCGCTCCGCGTGCCAGGCGGTTCGAACGTAGTTGTCGCCATAGAGCTCATCCGCGCCGAGACAGATGAGATCCTGGTCGGCGTTGACCTCGTCCGCCATCTCCTTGGCGATGGCCGCCTCATCGTAATCCTCGTTGTCGAAGCTGATGGTGAAGGCCTTGACCGGCGATTGCTGTGCACCGGACGCCATGCCCAGGATGGAGCAGGAGTCGATGCCGCCGGACAGGTAACACCCCACCGGGACATCGGCCTCGAGGCGGAAGGTCACCGAGTCCACCAACTCGCGTCGCACCGCGTCGACCTGTTCTTCGTCGGACGCGTCGTCGTGCCCGCCCGCTTCCGGAAAATCCAGGTCCCAGTAGCGCTGGATATTGATGTCGATCCGGCCGTTGCGGCGCGTTGCGATCAGCATGCAGCCCGGCTCGAGCGCGTGAATGCCATCGAAGGCGCTGGTGCCCGGAACCATGGTGTGCATCAGCTGGTTGAGGGCCGCACGACGGTCCAGCTTGCGCGGGACCTCCGGGTTGATCAGCAGTCCCTTGACCTCGCTGGCAAAGTAAAGCCCCTGGTCGTTCTGGTGCCAGAACAGGGGACGGATGCCGAAACGGTCACGGACCAGGATCAGCCGGTCCAGCTTGCGGTCGTAGAGGGCGAAGGCAAACTCGCCGCGCAGGTGCTCGACGAAGTCCAGCCCCAGGCGCTCGTAGAGCGGCAATGCAATCTCCGAGTCCGAGCGCGTTGAGAACCGGTCTCCCCGGGTCATCAGCCGCGAACGCAGGCGCTTGTAATCGTAGAACTCGCCGTTGCAGGCGAGTATGCAGCGTTCGTCCCGCGCCGGAATCGGCTGGGTGCCGGAATGAATGCCGATGATCGACAGGCGAGCGTGCCCGAGGGCGACGCCGCGCTCCTTGTCCAGATGGTGACTGTCCCCGTCCGGGCCGCGATGGCGGAGTATCTCCACCATCGACTGAAGGCGTCGGCGAGACCGGTCGTCAAGCCCGTTCGGCTTGAAAAATCCTGCAATTCCACACATGGCTTTCTTCTATCTTAAGGGGATGTTTTCGGGGAGGCGGCCGAAGCGATTGAACATCGCGATCAGCAGCGCCTGGCGGATGAACACGGCGCCGTGCGCCTGGGCCCAATAGAGGTTGTGGGCGGTGTCGTCCAGGCTGGTATCCAGCTCGTCGAGCCGGGCCAGCGGGTGGAGAATGACGGCGTCCGATTTGAGATTGCTGTCGGCGTTGAGCTTGTAGCGTGCGCCCATCGCCTTGTAGCTGTCGCCGAGAAAGGCGATCGAATTCATGTAGATGACGTCCAGGTCGGGCAGAACCTCGCGGATATCGTTGGTGACCTCATATTCGACGTCGCTGGCCTCCATCGCATCCAGCAGGTCCTGCCCGAGCGGATCGGCCAGGTCGGAGACCAGGATGATTCGATTGATGTGCGCCTTGAACTCGAGCGCCTGCAGCAGGAAGCTCTTCACCGCTCGCATGCTGCCCGGCGTACCAAGAATGCCCAGATTCAGCGGCGGGCCCTGTGGCTCCTCGAGCATCAGATCGGGCCGCCATTTCATCAGCGTATACCAGTCGGCGAGCGCCTGGGTCGGGTGCTCACCACTGCCGTTGCCGGCATTGATGAGGGGCACTCTCAGGTTCTTCCTCAGCTTGTCGAGGGCATCCGTCTCACCATGGCGCACGACCACCAGGTCGCCGTACGCATTGAACATTTCGCCAATGTCCTCCAGGGACTCGCCCTTCTTGACGCCGGTCAGCTGACCATCGGGAATGCTGATGACACGGCCGTCCAACCGCAGCGCGGCACTTTCGAAGGAGGTCCTGGTCCGCGTACTCGCCTCGAAAAAAGCGGTAATGATGATCTTGCCCCAGAGCGGGCGATAAGCGGAGATCTCCGCGGTCTCCAGGATCGCCGCCAGCCTAGCCAGGTCGATAGCCATCTCCCGGCTGACCTGGCGACTTGAGATCAGGCTGTCATGCGCAAACCGCTGGAGCGTGCTCAGGCTGGCGGTCTGGTCCAGCAGACCCTGGGGATCCGGGCGCTGGCAATTGCTCTCGGCCGGCGGCTTCAGGATTTCCGCCTGGGGATTGGGTCCCAATTCGACGTTCATTACCACAACTCCCCGCGAAGATAGTCACGAATCAACAAGCTGAGCAGCCAGACCAGGGCGCCGGCGGTCATGACGAGGGCGCCGCCGATGAGGATTTCGAGCGCTGCGATGGAGAAATTCATATGGCGCCCTCCTGGAGCCTGGAAAATTCGTATTCGGTCGGCTTCAACGCGGTTACGAGGGTCACGACCACCATCGAAACGGCCGCCGAGATGAGCGAGGCCGTGTACCAGCCGAGATTGAAATAGCAGAACAGGCCCACGATGCTGCCGGCCAACATGCCGCCGGCCGCCGCCGTCTGGCCCACTCGCTTGAAGTACAGACCGGTCAGCACCGGCCAGATGGCACTGGCCACCAGCGGCCCGGAAAGGAACAGCACCTGGATGAGATCTCCGAGGCGCGGCGCCGCGAGAGCCCAGGCAATCAGTCCGAGGATCAGGATCGCTGCGGTCGAAGCACGCCGCAGGATCGCTTCGTCGGCCGACGGTTTCAGCCACTTGTGATAGACATCCTGGACCAGCAGATCCGACGTCGCCGCCAAGAGGCTGTCGATACTGGAGGCCAGCGAGCAGAACACGACGATGAACACGAGCGCCGTACCGACCGTGCCCACCAGCTTGCTGGCTACCAGCGGTCCGACCATGTCCGGATCGGGAACGTTGATCCCCAGTGCGCCCGCGGCCAGGCCGATGAACCCTGCAGCCACCGGGATGGGCAGCCAGAATAGTGCAGCGCGGAGGTACGCCCGGCCGGCAACCCCGCGGCGCATCGCAAAGGCCCGGGACCACCAGACGTTGTTGTGGAAGATTTCGCCGAAGCCGAAGAACATGTTGTTGAACAGGGAGATCAGGGCAACCGGCATCAGGACGTTCAGCAGTTCCGGCTGCTCGGCCAGAAGGTGCGTGTGCATTGCTTCCATGTCGAGCTGAAAGAGCACCACGGCGCCGACCACCAGAACCCCGACCAGAATGATGATGCTCTGGACGAAATCCGTCCCGATGACCGCGTAGAGACCACCGAACAGGGTATAGAGCACGCATACGGTGACGATGACCGACATGCCCATGACGTAGGGGATACCGGCAAGCGCCTCGAGCATGATGCCGCCGGCCATGGCCATGGAGACCAGCCAGCCGAGCGAGTAGACCAGCGAGATAATCAGGAACAGCACCCAGGCGAAGCGCCCGTAGCGGAGCCGTATGAAGTCGCCGCTGGTGTAGCCGTGCGGCATGAGCGAGCGGATGCGCTCGGCCATGGGAGCGAAAAGCAGCAGCCCGAAGCTCGCCGTGCTGTAGGCCAGCATGCCCCAGATGCCCATCTGGAGGGCAAACTTCGGTGCCAGCATGATCGTGTTGGAGGTGACCCAGGTGGCCATCGCCGTCGCCGCGCCCAGGGCAAGCCCCACGTTCCGCCCGGCCAGCATGAAGCCGTCCAGGTCCTTGGCCTTGCGCCCCCAGAAGATCCCGAGCCCGACCCAAGCGACACTGAGTATCGCAAGCAGGATCAGTCCGGTCTCGATACTGAGAACTGCAGAATTGATGTCTGTGGTATCTGTCATCGCGACTCCCTTCGCTTCATGCCGAGCAGCAATGCGGACAGCGTGGCCAGAAAGACCACCACGCCAAGACCAACCCACGACAACGCCGCATTCTGGGCAGGATAGGTCACTTCAACCCGAAGGAGCCCCGACCAGCCCGACTCCCCTTCCGTGTTTCGAACCCGGTAGGTGTGCACGCCTGCCGCAAGGCCACTGCGGAACGAAGCGGTATCGGGCCCGCGATAGACCGTGACAAAGGTCTCCGCCCCGGGGCGCTTCACCTGGAGCTCGAAATCACCGACTCGCTCCGAACCACTCCAGTCGACCAGGACGTGGCCCTCCGGCGCGCTGAGTTCGTCTTCGGTAAACGCGGGCACGGCCTGCGCGGCAAAGGACAAAAGGAACAGCAACGATGCGAGCGAGGCCGCTAGGTGCGGCCGATGGAAATTCAGCATGATCAACCTGCGTGACGGGTGTTGGTCAGGGACGGCGGGAAAGTCGGGTTCGGGTCCTCGGTAATCGCTCCGTTGACCAGCATCGGCGCGGCATCCAGGCCTGAGGCGTCCATCATGGCCACCACCCGTTGCAGCGCGAACAAGATCTGGTTCTGCTCCCAGTCCTCCATGGAATCGAGCTGGTCCAGGAACTGCTGCTGCAGGCGCGGCGGGGCGGCCCGAAGCACCTCCAGACCACCGTCCGTGATCGTGACCAGAACCCGGCGCCGATCTTCCTCCGACCGGCGACGATTCACCATTACGCGTCGCTCCAGGCGATTGACGATACCCGTGACCGTCGGCTGTGACAGCTCGACGGACTCGGCGAGTTCCGAAACCGTAATGCCCTGATCCAGCCTCGCAAGACAGTCGAGCACTACCAGCTGTGGACCGGTCAGCCCGCACCTGCGCGAAAGCTCCTGCGAATGAAGATCAGTCGCGCGAATGATGCGCCGCAGGGCGGTCAGAATCTCTTGGTCGACACTCATCCCTTCGATGATAGATAGCATGCTATGGATTTACAAATGGCAACACCACAGCAGCAAGCTCTGGATCAGTAGGTTCCGGCTGCCTCCAGCGCCGTTTCACCGCTGACCTTGCCGGCCGGAAAAACCAGCGGCATCCGGATGTCGAACTGGACCCCCTTGCCGGGGGCGCTGGTGATGTCGATCTGGCCACCGACGCGATTGACCCGGTTGAACACGATGTGCAGGCCCAGCCCGGTGCTGCCGGAGGATCGACTGGTGGTGTAGAAGGGTTCGAACATGCGCTGGCGGACATCGTCGGTGACACCAACGCCATTGTCGCGATAGACCATCACGACGTCGTCATCCTGCTGTTCTGCCTCCAGCCGGATCGCTCCGATTCGCCCGTCACCGAATCCGTGCACGATCGAGTTGGTCACGAGGTTGGTCAGGATCTGGTCGATCACCGAGGGATAGCCGTCGATCTCGATCCCGTCGGAGCAGTGGATCGTCATGGAATGACCGGCGTTGTCGATGATCGGAGCGAGGGAGACCATGCTGGCGTCCAGGTAATCGTGGAGGTTGAAACGGCGTCGGCTGCCGGAGGAAGGATCGCCACCGACCAGCTTGAAGCTGGACACCAGCTTGGTCGCCCGTTCCAGGCTCTTCAGGATCAGGTCGAAGGTCGCCCCATACTGGTCCCCGAGGCCGGCATCCATGATCTTCTCATGGAGGTGCGTCGTCGCGGTGATCACGACCCCCAGCGGCGTGTTGATCTCATGCGCCACGCCCGCGACGAGCTGCCCCAGTGATGCGAGTTTCTCCGCTTCGATCAGCTGGCCCTGGGTCGACTTCAGCTCGTCAAGCGCGCCGCGAAGCGCATCATTCGCCTCCTGCAACTCTTCCGTCCGCTCGTCAACCCGGTGCTCCAGTTCCTGCCTGGCCCGCTCGATGGTCAGTTGGTCATGCCGATGCTGGATCGCGCTGGCCACGTGCTGACCGACAAAACTCAAAAGGTCCTTGTCCTTTTGGCTGTAGCGGGTATTCGGCGAGTAGCTCTGCACCGCCAGTACGCCAAAAACCCGTTCGTCGGACTTCAACGGTACCCCCATCCAGGCGACAGCCGGCTTGCCCTTCGCGCCCGCCGGGAACCCCGTTTCGTCGGCGCGAAACAGATAGGCCTCGCCGCTGCGCAGAACGCCGACCGTCGGACCGACGTCGTCCTGTTCTGCCGGGGGCAACGGTTCGTCCGGCCAGTCGGTCTCGGTCTCGTCCACCTTGTAGGGGAAGCGAAGCATGCCGCTTCCATCGTCAACCAGGGCCACGTAGATGTTCCTGGCATCGATCAGTCCGGCGATCGCCTCGTGGACGTGCTTGTAGAAATCCCGCATGTCCATCCGCTCGGAGGCAAGTCGCGCGATCTTCAGCAGCGTGTGCTGGATCTGCTCGCTGCGTTTCCGGACAGTCACCTCCCGTTCCAGGTCGCTGACCGCCTCGGAAAGTTCCCTGGTACGCAACGCCACCCGTTCTTCGAGCTTGTCGTGGGCCTTCTGCAGTGCTTCGCTGGCCCATTTTCTCTGCAGCGCGGAGCTGATGTGCTGGCAGACGAACTCGAGGAGAATCTCGTCTTCCCGGCTGTAGCGGATCGACGAATCGTAGCTCTGGATGAGGAGCGCACCGAAGGGGGATTCTCCATCCAGCAGCGGCACCGCCAACCAGTCGTGGGCCAGTTCCCCCATGGACTTGATCCCGGCCTCCTGCTCGACGCGACGGATCCCCTCGCCATCAAGGTGCATCAGCTTCCCGACCTTGATGACGTAGTAGGTCAGCCCTTTTCGGAGCTGGTCCTGGGGATACTCGTTCATGTCGTCGGCAGTGACATCCGGTTCCGCTTCATCGGCGTGGTACACGAACCGGATATCCCCGCTGTCCGGCTCGATCACCGCAACGATCAGGTTCTCGGCATACATGAGCCCGCCGATGATTCGATGCAGCGAACCAAAGAACTCACCCAGGTCCTGGGCGGTGTGGGAAAGCTCGGAGATCTCGAAGAGCGCAGACTGCAGGTGTTTCGATTGGCGCAGCTCATCCGCCTGCTCCTCGAGTTCGGGGATCAGCTTCTTGAGTTCCTGCAACCGCTCGTGCAGCGAGGAATCGCCCCTGTACCGGGCTGAGGCCATGCGCTTCGACCTGAACAACCAATCGGTTCCAGTTTAGCGCAATTCGGCCCCCTGCTTCCCCAGTTGATCTCGATCACGGGCACCCGGCGCTCAGTCTTTTAGCATTTCGGGAATGAACGCCCGACTTCGCATTACGTCGCCTGGCCTGTTGCTTGCAGCATGCCTGGTGGCACTGCCTCTCACGGCCAGTGCCGACTTCTTCGACGACCTGGACCGGGTCGATGAAGCCCTTCGCTCCAACCCGTCCAACGTGTTGCAGCAATCGCTTCAGTCCTGCAAGAAGCAGCGGGGCTACGCAGTGAAACTGTACGAGATGGGTATGACCGCCCGCGCCGAGCGCGCGCTGGACTACTGCTACGAATCGCTTCGCATCAGCCGGGACGACCCCCGGACCAGGGTCACGGCCCCCAGCCAGGATGAACTGCTCGCCAAGGCCCAGCGCGAATACGACCTCGCCATGGCGATGGAAGCCGATCTGGTCAACGGTCTGAAGATCTACCGTGAGTGCGCCGCCTGCCACGAGCCTGAGGGGTGGGGCCGCACGAGCGGGAGCATCCCGCAGATCGCGGGGCAGCATGACAGCGTGATCATCCGTCAGCTCGCCGACTTCCGGGCGGGGAACCGGGATTCGGCAATGATGATCCCCTACGCAACGGCCGAGACCATCGGCGGTCCCCAGGGGCTCGCCGATGTCGCCGCCTACATCGGCTCGCTGGAGATCAGCGTCGAAAACGGCAAGGGACCGGGGACCAGCCTGGATCTCGGGGAAAAGCTATATGGCGAGCATTGCGCCGATTGCCACGGGGCATCCGGCGAAGGCGATATTGAAAATGTCGTGCCGCGCATCCAGGCCCAGCACTTCCGCTACCTGCAACGCCAGTACGAGTGGATCCGCGACGGCAAACGGCGCAACGCCAATCCCGAGATGGTAGAGCAGATCCAGAATTTCTCGGACGCGGAGGTCGAGGCCATTCTCGACTACGTATCGCGCCTCGAACCCCCACGGGAGCTGCAGGCGCCACCGGGCTGGAAGAACCCGGACTTCCAGCAACCCTGAACCGCCTCTGACCGCCCGGACCGGCAGGTCGCTGCTATCATGCCCGTGCGTTGCACGGGAGAGGCGCGACCATGGCAGGAGACACCACCTCACTGGCGAATAGTGAACCGCCGCAGCCCATTTCGCTGAAGGGTTACGAGTTCGTGCGCGAACTGGGTGCCGGTGGCGCTGGTTCGGTGTGGCTTGCGAAACAGCGCGAACCCAGCCGCGAAGTAGCGATCAAGCTGATCCCGATCGCACCCGGCGATACGCGCGATTTCGCGCAGGAAGCGAATCTCCAGGCGCGCCTGAGCCACCCCAACCTGGTCGATGTCTACCAGGCCGGGATCGCCGACGACCACTATTACATGGTCATGCCCTACCTCGGCGGCGGTACCCTGCAGGATCGTCTCGCCTTCGGGAAACTGGATACGGAAACGACGCTTCGCATCGGCATCCAGATCGCTGAAGCTCTGGCCTATCTCCACGGCGAAAAGCTGGTCCACCGGGACCTCAAGCCCGGCAACATCCTCTTCGATAGGCATGGCAACGCGCTCCTGGCGGACTTCGGCATCGCCAACCAGGCCGAAATCACCGGCGAAAATACCCGCGAAGGGCACGTCAGCGGCACCCCGACCTACATGAGCCCGGAACAGATTCGGTGCGAGCCCCTGGACGGACGGAGCGACCTCTACGCCCTTGGCGTCGTGCTGTACGAGTGCGTCACAGGCCAGCCCCCTTTTCGGGCACCCAATTCGCATGAGTTGATGCAGCGTCATATTACCGATCAGCCTCCGCGGCTGCGCGACGTGCCGGACAGTGTGGCGAAGGTCATCGAGAAACTGCTTCAGAAGGACGCGCAGCGGCGGCATGGCTCAGCGCGTGAGGTAGTACGCGCACTCGAGGACGCCGGGACCGCCGGGATCTTCGACGCTTTCAAGCGCAAGACCGTCCTGCGCAACTCGGGGATCTACATTTTCGCTGCCTGGATTCTCCTCCAGGTGATCGACGTGCTCGGCGACATCTGGGAATTCCCGGGCTGGACCAAGCAGGGCCTGTTCGTCGCCCTGATTGCCGGCCTGCCGCTGGTCGCCCTGCTGAGCTGGGTGGCGGAAATCAGCGAGTCCGGATCGGGCACGGGATTCTCGCGTCTCCTCGGGCGGCGCTATCGGCTCGCGCTGCTGTCATTGGTGACGGGCGGCGTATTGCTCGGCGGCATGCTGCTCATCCACGCCTGGCCCGACGAGGCACTCCGCCCCGAGCTGCGGTCGCTATTGAGCCGCGTTGAACCGGATCACGTGGACGAGGCGAACTTCTACCACGGGCTGATCGGTTTCGCGGCCCCGCCGGAAGACGACATGTTTCGCTTCGGGCGCCATTACATCGAGCACGGGGAAGGCATCGTCTACGATGAATTTCCCGCGATGGACTTTTCCTGGGTGCCCACCCAAGACTGCGGCTCCTGGAGTCCCGATTGTGTAAGGCAGCTCACATCGCTACCCCCGGCAGAGGACCAGCAGACCCAGACACTTTTGCGCCGTTACGAGCGGTTGCAGGAGATCGAGAGCTTTTCCAATGTCTTCCGGCTGGGGTTCGCCGATGCCGTCCCCAGCTTTCAGCCGCTGATCTACGGGGCCCGCCTCAAGGCGCAACAGATCATCCATACCGCCGCCCGTGAGGGACCGGTAGCGGCCTGGCCAATGCTCGAATCCGAATTGCGGTTTCATCGCCGGCTCCTCGAGGAAGCCGAAACCGTCATCAAGAAGCTGATTGCCGGCATTCTGATCATCCAGGACGTGCATGCCTATTCGTTGCTGCTGGAACTATCGCCGACGCTCCCCGCACTGGAACCGATGAACGAGCGGGAGCGGTCCATGATGCTGCCGCTGGCTTCCGAGTTTCTCTACTGGCCGGAATCGCGGGACGAGTGGCTGGTGATCTTCGATGGACCGATCTGGCGACGCGTGGCGTTCCAGCTGCTCCCGATCAAGAAGAATCGTGGCATAAACGCCCATGGCGACTACATCCTCCGTATGGTTCGCGCCTCGGTGCTGCCCAACGACGAACTGGATGCCCAATATGACGACCTGGCGCCACCGCGTCCGGGCCTCGCCGACCTGATCCTCAACAGTGCGCTCTATGCGCTGTTCGGATCAGAAACGACTGGTGACCTTCGGGTTTACCTCTACCGCTCCCGGTTGTCGGACATGTTCATCAACCTGGCCAACATCAAACGACGCATGCTCCAGCAGAATGTCTCGCGCGACGAGCTGGAGACATGGCTGGAAGACCTGCCACCAAGGCTGCGCCACCCTTTCACCGGAGACGCGCCCAGTATCGTTGAGGGAACGCTCCGCTTCGAAAACCCTCGGGGCATTTACACACCCCAGCCGGTTCGGATCGTGATCGACTATCCGGACATACCGGAGCAGCAAACTCGCACCGAATCCGCGGAAGACCCGGCGATCACACCACCTTGAGCCCGACGTCCACGTTGTCGCGGGTGGCATTCGAATAGGGGCAGACCTGGTGAGCCGCCTCTACGAGCGCCTCCGCCTTTTCGCTGTCCATGCCCGGTAGCGAGATCTCCAGGTCGGCGGTGATGCCGAAGCCGCCGGCCGCGCGCGGCCCGATGCCGACCGTGGCCGACACCCGGGTGTCGCTGGGGATGGCGATCTTCTTCTGACCGGCGACGAACTTCATGGCCCCGAGAAAGCAGGCCGAGTAGCCGGCGGCGAACAGCTGCTCCGGGTTGTTGCCCGACCCGCCGTCGCCACCCAGTTCCTTCGGCGTTGACAGCTTGACCTCGAAGCTGCCGTCTTCGGTCGCGGCACGGCCGTCGCGGCCTCCGGTTGCGGTGGCCTTGGTGCGATATTTGACGTCGACGCTCATGCAATGGCTCCAGTTTGATTTGACGGACGAGGACTGCCCATAGAGGATAGCGCGCTCTTGTCGGTCCCACATCATTCCCGGAGATCATGCTCACCATTCCCCACCAGCAGCCCTTGCAGGAATGCCGCCTCGTGCAGCGCTATGACCGATTCATCGCCGATGTCGAGTTCGACGACGGGACGGTCGTCAAGAGCCATTGCGTCAACCCGGGCCGCATGGAGGGCCTGGTCCGCCCGGGGGCCCGGGCCTGGGTTTCGCCGGCACCCAAAGGCAGCAAGCGAAAGCTCAGGTGGACGCTGGAGCTACTTGAGATCGAGGACCGCTACGTCGGCGCCAACACAGTGGTGCCCAATCGCATTGCGGAGGAGCTGGTCCGGGCAAAGATGATTCCCGGCCTCAAGCAATGGAGGACGTTACAGCGTGAGGTCGGCTACGGAGAAGGTTCGCGCATCGACTTGCTGCTCAAAGGCGCCACCGTCGAGCACCTGGTGGAAGTGAAGAACTGCCACCTCGTCTATCCCGACCGGCGCGCCTATTTTCCGGATTCGGTCAGTGCCCGTGCCGCAAAGCACCTGCGGGAACTGATCCGGGAGGTCGATGCGGGAAGGCGAGCCACGGTCCTGTTTGTCCTGCAGCGAACCGACGGTCGGTCACTGCGGCCCAGCCGCCTGCACGATCCCGACTTTGCAGACGCGGCGGCCGATGCCGCGGAGGCCGGCGTAAAATTCCGCGCCGCCCAGGTCGATCCGACACCGGAGGGCTATCGCTTCGTCCGCATGATCCCGGTGGATCTGAGGCCGTACGACATCGAACGGGTGGCGCCCTACCGGAAAGAACTCGATGACTTTTCGGGCTGGAAGCGGAGGGGACCGGTCACAAGCTAGCTCAGCGACGCGATGCTAGCGCATCGGCGAGTGCAGCGATGTGTGCGGGGGTCGTGCCACAGCAGCCACCCAGGACACACGCCCCCGCCGCATGCCAGTCTCGGCAGGCGGCCGCGAAGTCATCCGGCGAAATATCCTTGAACACCCAATTGGGCATTTCAAAGTGGCCCGCTTCAGGATAGGCGCCGAATGGACCGTCCCAGTTGCCGGCAATCGTCTCGAGCGCTGCAGACGTAATGTCGACGTCGTTGTGCATGATCAGCGCGAGATCCCCACCGGTAGCCATGAGCCCGGTCACCAGCTCCGCCAGGGTCCAGCGATGATTCGAGTGGCTGAGCAACGCCCCGTCATCATCCGCCTCTGCGCTCATACCGACCCAGACCGGCAGGCCGGTTGCTACGGCGGCTTCCGTGGCCCACAGCGACACCTCGAGATCCTGCATCATCTCCATGATCAGCAGGTCGCAGCCGGCGTCGGCCAGAATCTCAGCCTTGCGCCGGTAAAGCGGCTTCAGCTCCGCCGGATCGCAGGGCACGTCCCCGACCCGATCAGTGCCTTCGGCGATGGCGGGCATGACCGAAATCGACCCGGCTATGGCCGTTTTCGAGCCTTCAGCCGCCTCCCTGGCGAGCCGGACCGCCGCTCGGTCGATGGGTTCAATTTCTGCAGTGCGGCCAAGTTCGGAAAAGGAAACGGGGCTGGAAGCATAGGTGTTGGCGGTGATGATGTCGGCGCCCGCGTCGATATAGTCCGAGTGGACTGCCCGCACGTCGTTGCCGTGGCTGAGATTGGCCAGCGCGCACCATACCTCCCCACACATCGGAACCCCACGTCGCTGCAGATCCGTGCCCGTGCCCCCGTCGAGCACCACCAGCTTGCCCGCTTCGATCTTGGACTTGATACGCTGATAGCTGGACACTTTCTTCTCCGCTCGGATGGGCCTGTTTTTCACACTAAAGGCCAGGCCGACGCATTACCATGATCTGAGTAATCACTCACGAGGAGACCAACATGAACTACCGCCGTGTCGGAAAAGCAGGAATCCAGGTCAGCGAACTATCCTACGGTTCGTGGGTGACGTTTCATACCCAGACCGACCTCGATACCACGGTTGAGCTGATGGCCGAAGCCTATGGTGCGGGTGTCAACTTCTTCGACAACGCCGAGGTCTATGCAGACGGCAAATCCGAAGAGCTCATGGGCGCGGCACTGAAGAAGCTGGGTTGGCGACGGGGCAGCTACCTGGTTTCCACCAAGCTCTTCTGGGGGATGCACGAGGGGCCCAACCAGAAGAACACGTTGAACCGGAAGTATCTGCTCGAGGCCATCGAAGGCTCGCTTTCCCGGCTGCAACTCGATTACGTCGATCTTCTGCTCTGCCACCGCGCCGATCCCGACACGCCCATCGAAGAGACCGTATGGGCCATGCACAACATCATCGAGCGCGGTCAGGCGCTCTATTGGGGCACCTCCGAGTGGGAGGCGGC
Source organism: Lysobacterales bacterium (assembly GCA_033722075.1). Taxonomy (GTDB): domain Bacteria; phylum Pseudomonadota; class Gammaproteobacteria; order Xanthomonadales; family SZUA-38; genus JAWVZU01. Next base: position 550 of record JAWVZU010000073.1, on the reverse strand, counting down.
CGAGATCATCGCCGCGATCGAGATCGCCGAGCGCCACCACCTGCACAAGCCGATCGTCGAACAGCCGATCTACAACCTGTTCGCTCAGCATCGCTTCAGCCCCGCCTACAAGCGCGTATATGACGACTATGGCTACGGTTCCACCACCTGGAGCCCCCTCGCCTCGGGACTCCTCACCGGCAAGTACAACGATGGCATCCCCGAGGGAAGTCGCGGGGACCTCGAGGGCTACGAATGGCTGCGAGACGAGCTCACAGATGATGAGCGCATCGCCAAGGTGAAGGCGCTGGAGCCGATCGCACGCGACATGGGCGCCACCCTGGCCCAGCTGTCGCTCGCCTGGTGCCTGCAGAATCCGCACGTCAGCACCGTGCTCACGGGCGCCACTCGCGTCGAACAGGTCCGCGAGAACATGCAGGCGCTGGAATTCGTCGATCGCTTTACCCCCGAGATCACCGAGCGGATCGACGCCATCTTCGGCTGAACCCCGGTGGCGCGGCTCCTCATCGTCTACCACACGAAGACCGGTGGGACCCGGCAGATGGTCGAG
>JAWVZU010000072.1:0-14547 GCA_033722075.1 Lysobacterales bacterium | reverse complement strand
GCTCGCCCTGAACGGCGGACGGGACGACGACCAGGCGCACCGACGGAAAGCGCCGGTCGAGCACGCTGATGACGTCTCGGATCGCCGCACCACCGGGAGACGTCACGACGGCAATGGTCTGCGGAAATTGCGGCAGTGCGCGTTTACGCTCGGCGGCAAAGAGGCCCTCGGCGACAAGCTTCTGCTTCAGTGCCTCGAACTGGCGGCGCAGCTCACCTTCGCCGCTGTCCTCGACGTGCTCGGCAATCAGCTGATACTCGCCCCGAGGCTCATAAAGGCTCAGGCGGCCGCGAACCAGGACCTGCTGGCCGTTCTCCAGCTGGACTCTGCCATAGGGATTACGATTGCGAAACAGGGCACATTTGAGCTGGGCCGTGGCGTCCTTGAGGGTGAAATAACTGTGCCCGGAGCCCGCCCGGAACAGGTTGGAGATCTCCCCTTCCACCCAGATGCCGGGAAATCCCTGTTCAAGGTGAAAGCGCACCTCCCGATTGAGCCGGGTCGGAGTGTAGATTTCGCGCTCGTTGTCCGGTTTACTCGTCATCCTGCGATTCATACAATAGCGCGTTTAGCTGGCGAGGCACGGTATGCGTATCCGCGACGAAGCACTGACCTTCGATGACGTCTCCCTGGTGCCGGCCTACTCGGCGGTGCTTCCCGGCGAGGTCGACCTGGAAACGCGCGTGACCCGGGAAATCACCGTCAAGATCCCGATCCTGTCATCGGCCATGGACACCGTGACCGAAGCCCGCCTGGCCATCACCCTGGCCCAGGAGGGCGGAATCGGCGTCATCCACAAGAACATGACCGCCGCCGAACAGGCTCGCCAGGTCCGCAAGGTCAAGAAATTCGAGGCCGGCGTGATCAAGGATCCGATAACCGTCGGCCCTTATACCACGATTCGCGAGGTCCTCGAACTGACCCGCGCCAAGAACATCTCCGGGGTGCCGGTGGTGGACGGTGAGGAACTGGTCGGGATCGTCACCAGCCGGGACATGCGCTTCGAGCGCAAGCTGGACGACCCGGTACGGAACATCATGACCCGCAAGGACCGGCTGGTTACGGTCGGCGAGGACTACGAGCGCGACGAAGTACTGTCGCTGCTCCACAAGCACCGGATCGAGAAGGTCTTGGTGGTCGATGACGACTTCCACTTGAGGGGTCTGGTCACGGTCAAGGATATCCAGAAGGCCGAGGAACACCCGCGCGCCTGCAAGGACAGCGAGGACCGGCTGCGGGTCGCGGCCGCGGTCGGCGTTGGTGGCGATACCGACGAGCGGGTCAGCCTGCTGGTCGAGGCCGGCGTGGACCTGGTCGTGGTCGACACGGCGCACGGCCATTCCGAGGGCGTCCTCTCGCGGGTTCGCTGGATCAAGCAACAGTTTCCCGATCTGCAGGTGATCGGGGGCAATATCACGACGCCGGAAGGAGCGGAAGCACTGGTGGAGGCCGGAGCCGACGGCGTCAAGGTCGGCGTCGGTCCCGGTTCCATCTGCACCACCCGGATCGTCGCCGGCGTGGGCGTCCCTCAGGTCACGGCCGTGTCCGGAGTGGCGGAGCGACTGGCCAACAGTGGGGTGCCGCTGATTGCCGACGGGGGTATCCGCTACTCCGGTGACCTGGCCAAGGCGATTGCCGCCGGCGCTCACGCGGTGATGATCGGCGGCCTCTTCGCCGGGACCGAGGAAGCTCCGGGAGAAGTCGAGCTCTATCAGGGTCGGTCCTACAAAAGCTACCGCGGCATGGGGTCCATGGGCGCCATGCAGAAGGGCTCTTCCGACCGCTATTTCCAGGACGAGGTGGACTCGGACAAGCTGGTGCCCGAGGGCATCGAGGGACGGGTACCCTACAAGGGCCCGCTTACGCCGGTTATCCACCAGCTTCTCGGCGGACTGCGCTCATCGATGGGCTATTGCGGGTGCGCCAGCGTGGACCAGATGCGCGTCAAGCCCGAGTTCGTCAAGGTCAGCAACGCCGGGGTTCGGGAAAGCCACGTGCACGATGTCACGATCACCAAGGAAGCGCCCAACTACCGGATGGAGCGCTGACCCGGCCCGCTGCGGGTCGGGTTGAGGAACAGCCATGCAGAACATTCATGCCGAGAGGATCCTGATCCTGGATTTCGGCTCCCAGTACACTCAGCTCATCGCCCGCCGCGTGCGTGAGATCGGGGTCTATTGCGAGATCCTGCCCTGGGACGTGAGTCCCGAACGCATTGCCGATTTTGCGCCCCGGGGTGTCATCCTGTCCGGCGGCCCGGAGTCGGTTTCCGCGGTCGATGGGCCGGCTGCGCCGGACGTCGTCTATGACCTGGGCGTGCCGCTGCTGGGAATCTGCTACGGCATGCAGACCATGGCCGCCCATTTCGGGGGCACGGTGGCGCCCTCGGATCATCGCGAGTTCGGCTTCGCACGGGTCGAAGTGGTGGAGGAATCCCACCTCCTGAAGACCCTTGCGGACTCCGCCACCCATGGCCACGCCGAGCTCGAGGTGTGGATGAGCCACGGCGACAAGGTCACCGAACTGCCGCGCGGGTTCCGGCTGCTGGGCCGTACCGATGCGGCGCCGGTGGCAGCGATGATGGACGAGCGTCGCGGCTACTACGGTCTGCAATTCCATCCGGAGGTCACCCACACCCGGCGCGGACGGGAGATCCTCTCGAACTTCGTGCTGGAGATCTGCGGGTGTCAGGGCCTGTGGACCGCCGATTCGATCATCGAGGACGCGATTGCCAAGGTGCGCGACCAGGTCGGATCGGACAAGGTCGTGCTGGGTCTCTCCGGCGGTGTCGATTCCTCGGTGGTGGCTGCGCTCCTGCATCGCGCCATCGGTGACCAGTTGACCTGCATCTTTGTCGATACCGGCCTGCTGCGTCACGGCGAAGGCGACCAGGTGATGCAGACGATGGCTCGGCACATGGGTCTCAACGTGGTACGGGTGGATGCTCGCGAGCGTTATTACGAGGCGCTGGTCGGGGTGGACGACCCGGAAGAGAAACGCAAGGTCATCGGCCGCCTGTTCATCGCCATCTTCGAAGAGCAGGCACGCGGCCTGGGTGACGTCCAATGGCTGGCCCAGGGCACGATCTACCCGGATGTCATCGAGTCCGCCGGGGCCAGCACGGGCAAGGCCCATGTCATCAAGTCCCACCACAACGTCGGCGGGCTGCCGGAAGAAATGGACCTGGGTCTGGTCGAGCCGCTCCGGGAGCTGTTCAAGGACGAGGTACGGCGCATCGGCACCGAGCTGGGCCTGCCCCGGGAGATGGTCTATCGACACCCGTTCCCCGGACCCGGGCTGGGGGTCCGCATTCTGGGCGAGGTGCGCGCGGAATACGTGGAGATCCTCCAGCGCGCGGACCACATATTCATCGAAGCTTTGCGCGAGGCGGACCTTTACGACCGGGTCAGCCAGGCCTTCGCAGTGTTCCTGCCGATCCGTTCGGTCGGCGTGACCGGGGATCAGCGCAGCTACGAGTATGTGATCGCCCTGCGTGCAGTGGAGACGGTCGATTTCATGACCGCTCGCTGGGCCCACCTGCCCTACGAATTCCTGGATCGTGTCTCGCGCCGCATCGTCAACCAGATCCGCCACGTGTCACGGGTGGTGTACGACGTTTCCGGGAAGCCACCGGCAACGATCGAGTGGGAGTGACGCTGCGCCCGGAAGCCGATGCCCGCTGGATGCGTCTGGCGCTGGACCAGGCGGCGGAAGCTCAGCGCGGCGGCGATGTTCCGGTGGGTGCGGTCGTCGTCGTCGAAGATGAACTCATCGGCGCCGGCGGCAATCGGGTCGTTCGTGACCGAGACCCGACCGCGCACGCAGAAATCCTCGCGCTGCGCCAGGCCGCGCAGGCCCTCGGAAACTTCCGGCTCCCCGATGCGGTGCTCTATGTGACGCTGGAACCGTGCTGCATGTGCGCCGGCGCCCTCATCCATGCCCGGGTGCGCAAGGTCGTCTACGGCGCCCGCGATCCGAAGACCGGTGCGGCTGGCAGCGTCCACGACGTGCTGAACGCCCCCGAGCACAATCACCGGCCGCTGGTGCACGGCGGCGTCCTGGCCGAGGAGTCCGATGCCTTGCTCCAGGCGTTCTTCCAGGCGCGTCGCCGTGACTAGTGGATTTTGAGGACGATCTTCAGGAGCAGCGAGAAGGCGAACAGGGCGAGCAGGAAAGCGGTGAGCCAGGACCGCACCCAGTCGGGACCGAAGGGCAGATAGCTGGCTGAAGGGAGCCCGATTTCAACGGCTTTCAGCGGGGCCTCCGGTGGCAGGTAGCCGCCCGGATTGGCAAACAGGGCGTTCCACCATTGCTTCTTGTGAACGATGGGCGTCGGCTGCGGCGTCGGGAGGCTGACCAGCTCCTCGTCGCCGGAGGACAGCTCGAGGGTCTCGCCGGGACCGGGCCAGTCGACACGCCACACGCCCGGATCTAGCATCTCGGCCGCGGTCGGTGGAGACCAGTGCGCCTCTGCCGTCGGCGGCTGCAGCGTGACCTGAACCGGATCACCGGGATCGGGCGCGTTGGCGGCAAAGCGAGTCGCTGCCCAAGCGAGAAGAAAGATCAGCGGCAGCGACGCCAGGACTGCGGGTCCCAGGGAGAGACCGAGCTGTTTCATCGAAAGCCCCAGGGTGCGCGCAATCAGCGGCCGCAACTCGTCGAACTCGCCGTCGAAGTTGCTGAGCGCCCGTTGTGCCTGGCGCAGCTCGCCCTTGAGCTGACCCATCTGGTCCTGGCGGGACAGACGTTGGTAGAGCAACATCGTGACCAGCGAGCCGACAAAGGCCCAGAAGATCAGACGAACCGGTTGCGCCGCGAAGCCGGCCAGGAATCCGTCGACGGCGTCGAACGCCGGGTTCAGCAGGTCGAAAAAGCCCATGGGCGGCGGGCGCGGCTCAGGCGTCCGTTTCGGGCGAGGCGCTCTGGTTCTTCTTCCTTTTCAGCATGCGGCGCAGGGGCCACAGGACGATCGCGGCAAGGGCGAGGATGATGCCCAGCACGATGCTGACGATCGAACCGAGGACGCTGATCCCGGCGCCGGGCCCGATGTACGCGGCGGCGGGCAGGGCGAAGGTCAGTATCATGGCGGCGGCAATGGCTCTGTACATGGTGCTTACCTGAAGACAAAGGCGCGGAGTGTATCAGCTGGCGGGGCTGAAGTTGAGCGTTGATGGGACGGAAGCCTTGAAGTGCGCGCAAGCGACACCACATAGAAAGGTGCCGGAGGCGAATGGAACGGTTCGGAACGCGGGTTGAAATCGCCCTGTCCTTTCCGTAACATTCGGCGACTGTTGATGCGGGGTGGAGCAGTCTGGCAGCTCGTCGGGCTCATAACCCGAAGGTCGCAGGTTCGAATCCTGCCCCCGCTACCAAGCTTTTTTCGATCGAAAAAGCCTCCTAGTGAGGCTTTTTTTGATGGGCCGGTGTAAGCCGGCTTTTAAATCGGTCCGGATTGGAATGGGTCCGAACGGGTTGGGTGCCTGGCAGCCGGCTCGCTGGCCCATTTTTTGTATCCGGAATCCGTACACAGCGCACCTATGGGTCAGAAAGAACGAGTCGAACAACTGCTGAAGCCGCTGGTCGAAGACCTGGGCTACGAATTCGTCGGCATGGAGCTGAATGCCCACTCGACGAACGGCCTGTTACGCATCTATATCGACAAGCCGGAGGTCGGGATCGGCCTGGACGACTGTGAGCTGGTCAGCCATGAAGTCAGCGGGCTGCTGGACGTGCATGATCCGATCAAGGGTCAGTATCGCCTGGAGGTCTCCTCGCCCGGACTGGATCGGCCGCTCTTCACGCTGGATCAGTTCGAACGGTTCATCGACAGCGAAGCGAAGGTCACCGTGATGGCACCGGTCGATGGTCGGCGTCGCTTCAAGGGTCGAATCGTCGGCGTGGAAGAGGGGGCCGTTGTTCTGGAACAGGATGGTGCAATCGTCGAGATCGAGGCCGGCAACATCGGCAAGGCCCGACTGGTCCCGACGATCGATTAGCCCGCAGCTGGGAGTAGGTAATGAGCAAAGAGATACTGCTGGTCGTTGACGCCGTTTCGAACGAGAAGGGCGTCGAGAAGGAAGTGATTTTCGAGGCCATCGAGGCGGCGCTTGCGTCGGCGGCGAAGAAGCGCGCCATGGAGGAAATCGAATGTCGCGTGGCGATCGATCGCAAGACCGGGGAATACGAGACGTTCCGTCGCTGGGAAGTCATCGAGGACGAGCCTGAGGAAGAACAGGAGCCGTGGCAGATCCGGGTTTCCGACGCCAAGGAGCAGGATCCGGAGCTGGAAGTCGGTGATTTCATCGAAGAGCCCATGGAAAACCCGGAATTCGGGCGGATCGCGGCGCAGACGGCTAAGCAGGTCATCGTCCAGCGAGTGCGGGAAGCGGAACGTGCCCAGGTCGTGGAAGCCTATGAAGATCGGGTCGGCGAACTGGTCAACGGCGTCGTCAAGCGGGTCGAGCGCGGCAATGTCTACCTGGATCTGGGCGGCAACGCCGAGGCCTTCATCCCGCGCGAGCGCATGATCGCCCGGGAATCGGTCCGCCCCGGGGACCGGATTCGCGGCTATCTCTACGACGTCCGGGCCGAGCAGCGCGGTCCGCAGCTGTGGGTCACGCGGACCTCGCCCGAATTCCTGATCGAGCTTTTCCGCCTCGAAGTGCCGGAAATCGGCCAGGGGTTGATCGACGTGATGAGTGCCGCGCGCGATCCGGGCATGCGAGCCAAGATCGCCGTCAAGTCCAATGACGTCCGAACCGATCCGATCGGGGCCTGCGTCGGGATGAGGGGTTCGCGTGTTCAGGCCGTTTCGAACGAACTCTCGGGCGAGCGCATCGACATCATTCTCTACGATGAGAACTCGGCCCAGTTCGTGATCAACGCCATGGCGCCCGCCGAGGTGCTGTCCATCATCGTCGACGAGGACAAGCAGTCCATGGATATCGCGGTGGCCGAGGACAAGCTGTCGCAGGCCATCGGCCGGGGCGGCCAGAACGTGCGCCTGGCCAGTGAGCTGACCGGATGGCATCTCAATGTGATGACGGAAGCCGACGTCGAGGAGAAATCCGAGTCCGAGGCGGCCGCGGCGCGTGCGGCGTTCATCGAAACGCTGGACGTGGACGAGGAGATCGCGGCGATCCTGGTGGCGGAAGGCTTTTCGTCGGTCGAGGAGGTCGCCTACGTGCCCGCCAAGGAACTGGAAGCCATCGAGGAATTCGACGAGAGCATCGTCGAAGAGCTGCGGTCCAGGGCTCGGGATGCACTGCTGACCCAGCTGATCGCGGCCGAGGAAGTCATCGAAGAGCATCGCCCGGCAGATGATCTGCTGGCGCTGGATGGAATGACCGAACGAGTGGCCTACGAACTCGCATCGCGCGAGATCGTGACCCAGGAAGACCTGGCGGAATGCTCGGTCGACGAGATCGTCGACGTTGAAGGGCTGGACGAGGAGTCCGCGGCAGCGCTGATCATGGCCGCACGGGCGCCCTGGTTCGAGGAAGGCGAGGGACAGGAAGGCGACGCGCAGGCGCAGTCCACCTGATCCCGATCGTCCCGATCCATCGAAACCAGGACCACGCAGTAACGGAGAGACAAGTATGTCGCAAGTGACCGTAAGACAACTGGCTGAAGTCGTGAACATCCCGGTCGATCGCCTGATCGAACAACTGGGAGAGGCCGGCATGGACTTCTCGGATCCGGACGAGACGATTTCCAACGCCGACAAGATGAAGCTGCTGCAGTTTCTGCGGAAGTCTCACGGCAAGGGCGAAGAAATGTCCGGCCCCAGCAAGATCACGCTGAAGCGCAAGTCGATCAGTGAACTGCGGGTACCCTCGGGCGCCGGGCGGGCCAAGACGGTCAACGTGGAAGTCCGCAAGCGTCGGACCTACGTGAAGCGCAGCGTCATCGAAGAGAAGGAATCGCTGGATCCCGAGCGCGAGGAGGCGATCCGCAAGCTCAAGGAAGCCCAGGACCAGCGTGAAGCGGAAGAGGTGAAGGCCCGGGAGCTCGAGGAAGAGCGTCGCCGCCAGGAAGAAGAGCGCGCGCGGCAGGAAGCCGAAGAGAAGGCCCGCCAGGAGGCCGAAGAGGAGGCGCGCCGGGAAGCCGAGGAGAAGGCTCGCCAGGATGCGGAGGAAACCCGGCTGCGCGAGATGGAAGAAGAGCGCCAGCGCAAGGAGCAGGAAGCGAAGGCACAGCGCGAGGCGGAAGAGCAGCGCAAGCGCGAGGCGGCCGAGGAACGGACCCGTCAGGACAAGGAAAGCCGGCGTGGCAAGCGCCGCGACAAGGGCGGAAAGTACGGCCGCCAGGAACTGCATGTCGCCGAGGGCAAGCGCGGGTTGCGACGAACCAAGAAGGGTCGGCCGACCTTCGACGTGTCGGGCGACAAGCACGGATTCTCCAAGCCCACGGCCCCGGTCGTGCGGGAAGTGGAGGTGCCGGAGACCATCACCGTCCAGGAATTGGCCCAGGCAATGGCCGTCAAGGCCACGGACCTCATCAAGGAACTGATGCGGCTGGGCATGATGGTCACCATCAACCAGACCATCGATCAGGACACGGCCATCCTGGTGGTCGAGGAAATGGGCCACAAGGCCAAGGCCATTCAGGAAGAGGACCTCGAGAGCGAGCTGGTGGCGGAAGTGCAGGCCGAGGCCGAGGAGGACGAGGAGAAGCTGGAGACGCGACCGCCGGTGGTCACCGTCATGGGTCACGTCGACCACGGCAAGACGTCGCTGCTCGACCACATTCGCCATACCCGCGTGGCCTCCGGCGAAGCGGGTGGCATCACCCAGCACATCGGCGCCTACCATGTGAAGACCGAGAAGGGCGTCGTGAGCTTCCTGGATACGCCGGGCCACGCCGCCTTTACCACCATGCGGGCCCGCGGTGCGCAGGCAACCGATATCGTGATTCTCGTTGTCGCAGCCGACGACGGCGTCATGCCGCAGACCGTTGAAGCGATTCAGCACGCGCGGGCGGCCGAGGTTCCGATCATCGTGGCGGTTAACAAGATCGACAAGGCCGAGGCGAACGCCGACCGGGTCATGCAGGAACTGTCCAAGCACGAGGTCATCCCCGAGGACTGGGGTGGCGAGGAGATCTTCGTCAAGGTGTCGGCGATCACCGGCGAGGGCATCGACGAACTGCTCGAGTCGATTCTGCTGCAGGCGGAAGTGATGGATCTACGGGCCAATCCGGACGCACGCGCCACGGGTGTGGTGGTCGAATCCAGCCTGGACAAGGGGCGTGGGCCGGTCGCGACGGTACTGGTCCAGACCGGTACGCTGCGCAAGGGCGACATGCTTCTGGCGGGCCAGGAATACGGTCGGGTCCGGGCCATGTTCAACGAGGCCGGCGAGCCGATCGAGGAGGCCGGACCATCCATTCCGGCACAGATTCTCGGTCTTTCCGGGACCCCCATGGCGGGCGACAACATCCTGGTCGTGGCCGACGAGAAGAAGGCCAAGGAAGTGGCCGCCACCCGGCAGACCAAGGAGCGCGAAACCCGTCTGGCACAACAGCAGGCCGCTAAGCTCGAAGGCCTGTTCAACGACATGGCGGCGGACGAGCAGAAGCAGGTCAACCTGCTCATCCGGGCCGACGTGCAGGGTAGCGCGGAGGCACTGAAGGATGCCCTGACCAACCTGTCCAACGACGAGGTCAAGGTCAACGTGATCGCCGCCAGCGTCGGCGGAATTACCGAGTCGGACGCGAGCCTGGCCCAGGCGTCGAATGCCATCCTCATCGGATTCAACGTGCGGGCCGATGCTGCGGCGCGCAGGATCATCCAGGAGGCGGGTCTGGACCTGCACTATTACAGTGTCATCTACGACGCCATCGACGACGTCAAGAAGGCCATCAGCGGGCTGCTGGGCACCGAGATCCGGGAGGAGATCGTCGGCCTGGCCGAAGTGCGGGATGTCTTCCGGTCTTCCAAGTTCGGCGCAATCGCCGGCTGTCTGGTCGTGGAAGGCGTGGTCAAGCGGCGCAGCCCGATCCGGGTCCTGCGGGACAACGTGGTGATCTACGAAGGCGAACTGGAGTCGCTCCGGCGCTTCAAGGACGACGTGGAAGAGGTGCAGGCCGGTACCGAGTGCGGGATCGGCGTGAAGCAGTACAAGGACGTGAAGCCGGGCGACCAGATCGAGTGCTTCGATCGCTTCGAGGTGCAGCGTAGTCTTGACGACTGAGTTGGATCCCGAATTGGAGAGCGAGAACCTGCGGAATTCTCGCTGGACGCAATCGGGATGCGGGGCCCGAAAAATGCGATTTCCGGGCCCCTGCGCTGCGCGCCGGCCGTCCATGGCCGGGAGTGTTGCCGGATGAGCGGCAACTATGGGAGACATGAGCGGGTGGCGGGGCAGTTGCGTCGGGTCCTTGCCGACCTGATCTGGTCCGAGGTCAAGGATCCCAGGCTGGGCCCGGTTTCGGTGACCGATGTCGAGGTCTCCCGCGATCTGAGCCATGCACGCGTTTATGTCGCGACATCGCAGTCCGAGACCATAGAGCAGAGTCTGAAGGCCCTGCGAAATGCTGCGGGGTTCCTGCGCAGTCGCCTGGGCCGGGAACTGAGCATGCGTTCCATCCCCGAACTGCGCTTCCTGCATGACGACTCGATCGAGAAAGGCGATCGGATCGAAGCCCTCCTGGCGAAGGCGAGGAAGCGCTCCGACCAGCGCGACGACTGATGAGTCGACGCCGCGGACGCGCGATCAACGGCATCCTGCCCTTCGACAAGCCGGCGGGGCTGAGTTCCAACGCGGCGCTGCAGGAAGTCAAGCGGCTCTATGAGGCGAGGCGAGCCGGTCACGCGGGCACGCTGGACCCGTTTGCCACGGGTTTGCTGCCGATCTGTTTTGGCGAAGCGACCAAGTTCTCGGGGCAACTCCTGGACGCGGACAAGACCTACGTGGCCACGGCGCGGCTGGGAATTGCGACCGATACGGGCGATCCCGAGGGCGAAGTCTCGGATCGGGCCGAGGTGCCCAACCTGGGTTTCGATGAGTTGGCTGCGGCAACGAGGCGATTCGTCGGGGAGATCGAACAGATTCCGCCCATGTACTCGGCGCTCAAACACCGTGGGCGCAGGCTTTATGAACTGGCCCGTGAGGGCAAGGCGGTTGAGCGAAAAGCCCGGCGCGTCCGCATCGACGCCTTCGACCTGCTCGACCTGGATTCGCCCGTGTGCCGGTTCCGCATCCGCTGTTCCAAGGGCACGTATGTTCGAACCCTGGTGGAGGATTTTGCCCAGGCCATCGGCACCGTTGGACACACCGTCGCGCTGCGGCGGACCGGCGTCGGGCCATTTCACGGCATGGATATGCTGAAGCTGGAGGATCTGGCTGAACTCGACCTGACCGAACGGGACGTTCGCCTGCTCCCGGTGGATGCGGCACTGGCCGAGTTGCCCATCGAACGGCTGGGAGCCGATGAGCTGGGTGGGTTGAAGTTCGGGAACCCGATCGAACTGGTCCGCGAGCCGAATGCCCCGCCCGGGCCGGTGAGAATCTATCTCGAGGAGAAATTCCTCGGGCTCGGCGAGCTGGACGAGGATCGGCAGCTCCGACCAAAGCGGATGGTGCAGCAGTCCAAGGGCTAACCCGAATATTGCACAAGGGAGGCGCGCATCATCGAGATGGGTCAATAGAATCAACTGCTACCAGATCGGTTCCGGGGGCGATGGGGAGAACAGTTTGCGCGCTGTCGGCTTTCCGCCCAATCTCGAAGGTCATCGCGGGCGATCCCCCTCCAGCCATGGCTACGGCTATGCCTGTTCGGACGATCGAACAAGCTGCCTCTCCGAGCGTGGCCAGAAATTCCGACCCCTCATGCAATATCCGGGCTAATCCCCCGGGTTGACCTTGTGGCCGGCCCGCCCAGCCGCTAGAATACGCGGTCGCCGTCGAGAACAGATTTATTCCGGGGCGTTCGCGATAGCGAATGCCTCGTGTTTTTTGGAGAAATGAAAATGGCTTTGAGTTCAGAACAGGTCAGCAAGGTCGTCAGCGAATACCAGCGTGGGCCCGGTGACACCGGCTCACCGGAAGTTCAGGTTGCGCTGCTGTCCGCGAGAATCAACGAACTGTCGGAGCATTTCGCGAAGCACAAGAAAGATCATCACTCGCGTCGCGGATTGCTGAAGCTGGTCAACCAGCGCCGGCGGTTACTCAACTACGTCCGCAACAAGGACGTAGAACGTTACCGCTCGCTGATCGAGCGCCTCGGGCTGCGCCGCTGATCGGCGAGCCGGTTCGGCATTAGCCGGCCAAACAGTTGTCAGGCACGGGGGCAATTGAGCGCCCCCGTTTTTGCAACTGGAAGCAGATGTAGAGAAGAAGAGAGCAGGAAACAGGACACGTGACGAAAATTAAGAAGACGTTCACCTACGGCGATCGCGAGGTCACCATCGAAACAGGCGCCATTGCCCGCCAGGCAGACGGGGCGGTCATGGTCAACATGGATGACACGGTCGTGCTGGTGACCGCAGTCGGACGCAAGGAAGCCGGCGACATGCCGTTCTTTCCGCTGACGGTCAATTACCAGGAAAAGACCTACGCCGCCGGGCGGATCCCGGGCGGGTTCTTCAAGCGTGAGGGGCGACCCTCCGAGAAAGAGGTCCTGACCTGCCGGTTGATCGACCGGCCCATTCGTCCGCTGTTTCCCGACGGCTTCCGTAACGAAGTGCAGGTCGTCGCGACAGTCCTGTCCTCGAATCCCGAAATCGATCCGGACATCCCGTCGATGCTGGGCGCCTCGGCGGCGCTGATGCTCTCCGGGATTCCCTTCAACGGACCCATCGGCGCAGCCCGCGTCGCCTACATCGACGGCAATTACGTGCTCAATCCCACGGCGACCCAGCTGGAAGAGACCAAGCTGGATCTGGTCGTCGCGGGAACCCGTTCGGCGGTTCTGATGGTGGAATCGGAAGCCGATCTCCTGAGCGAGGACGTGATGCTGGGCGCCGTCAGCTACGGCCACGAGCAGATGCAGATTGCAATCGACCAGATCGAGAGCCTGGTTGCCGAAGCCGGTGTCCAGAAATGGGACTGGCAGGCGCCGGAGCGTGATCCGTCGGTCGACTCCGCGGTCGCAGCGCTGGTTGGCGACGGCCTGAAGCAGGCCTATCAGATCAGCGACAAGATGGAGCGCCGGGATGCGATTGCCGAACTGAAGAACAAGGCAGTCGCCGAACTTGCCGGCGAAGAGGGCGAGCACGACGAGAAGCACGTCACGGATGCCTTCGGCAAGCTCGAGAAGAAGATCGTTCGCAGCCGCATCCTCGATGGTCAGCCGCGCATCGACGGCCGGACCCTCGATACGGTTCGCCCGATCTCCGTCGAAGTAGGCAATCTCCCGCGCACTCACGGCTCGGCCGTGTTCACCCGCGGTGAAACCCAGGCCATCGTCACCGCGACGCTGGGTACCGGTCGTGACGCCCAGATCATCGACGCCATCGAGGGCGAGTACAAAGAGCCCTTCATGCTGCACTACAACTTCCCGCCGTTCTGCGTCGGGGAAACCGGTTTCATGGGCGGCCCCAAGCGCCGCGAGATCGGTCACGGCAAGCTGGCCAAGCGCGGTCTGATGGCCGTCATGCCGGATGCGGAAGCGTTTCCCTACGTCCTGCGCGTGGTCTCCGAGATCACCGAGTCCAACGGATCGAGCTCCATGGCTTCCGTGTGCGGCAGCAGCCTTGCCCTGATGGACGCGGGCGTGCCGCTGAAAGCGCCGGTTGCGGGCATCGCCATGGGCCTGGTGAAGGAAGAGGACGGGCGCTTCGCAGTGCTCAGCGACATCCTGGGTGATGAAGATCACCTCGGCGACATGGACTTCAAGGTGGCCGGTTCGTCGGAAGGCGTCACAGCCCTGCAGATGGACATCAAGATCGAAGGCATCACCACCGAGATCATGCAGCAGGCGCTGAGCCAGGCCCGCGAAGGCCGATTGCACATCCTCGGCGAAATGAACAAGGTGATCAGCGCCAGCCGCGAGGAGATGTCCGAGTACGCGCCGAGGCTGCTGACCATGAAGGAGCATCCGGACAAGATCCGGGACGTCATCGGCAAGGGCGGCGTGACCATCCGGAGCATTACCGAAGAGACCGGTACGACGATCGACATCGACGATGACGGCACGGTGACCATCGCCTCGGTCAACAAGAGCGACGCGGAGGAGGCCAAACGCCGCATCGAGCAGATCACCGCGGATATCGAGCCGGGTCGGATCTACGACGGCAAGGTGGCCCGCATCATGGATTTCGGTGCGTTCGTGACCATCGCCCCCGGCAAGGACGGGCTTGTGCACGTGTCCCAGATCTCTGAGGAGCGGGTCGAGCGCGTCAGCGACGAGCTTTCCGAAGGCGACCAGATCAAGGTCAAGGTTCTCGAAGTCGACAAGCAGGGGCGGATTCGCCTCAGCATGAAGGGTGTCGATCAGGAGGGGTGAGTCTGCGTTTCCACCGCCATGGCCGTGTGTCAGGCTGGCGGTCGTTTTCCCTGAATCTCGAGGAGCGGGGGCAGGCATAGAAAACTGCCCCCGGCTTCG
>JAWVZU010000071.1:0-14612 GCA_033722075.1 Lysobacterales bacterium | reverse complement strand
TTCTCCCACGCCGGGAAGAAGTTCTCGTTCAGGTCGGTCATGATGTCCTCTCGGACGTTGTCCTTGAGGTCGGCACTGATGCGTGCGGCGCGATTGCCGTTCCAACGCTGGATCCGGTTGATGCCCGGCGCGTATTCGAGATCGGCGACCGCAAGCAATGGAAGTTCACGGCCGTCCGGAGTCCGTACGCGGAAGTCCTTGAGGCTCTCCATGGATCGCCGCGACTCCTTCGGATAGCGCACCATGACCTTGACGTCCTGGCCCTCGCGCGGCAGGCGCTGGACCTCCTCGCCGAAATAGGCCTGACGAACCTGGCGATTCACGTCCGCCAGTGTCAGTCCCAGCTTGGTCACGCCGGGCTTCAGGTTGATGCGGATTTCCTCGGTGGCCCCTTCCAGGTTGTTGCGCACGTCATACAGGGCCTCGTAGGTGCGCAACTGGTCCTCCAATTCGGAGGTGGCCGCACGAAGCACATCGAGATCCGGGTGACGGATGGACAACTCGAAGCCGGGGCCGCTGTTATTCTGGGTGTACTGGACCGAAACCTCCTTGGCATCCGGCACATCGCCCATCAATTCACGCAGGCGAATCGATGCATCCTTGGCGGACATGTCGCGCACTTCCGGCGGCGCCAGCTTGACGATGGCGATCACGCTGTCCCGGCGCGAGCGTGTGTACCAGTTCTCGATCAGCTTGCCTTCGCCCTCGGTGCGTTCCTCGACTTCCTCGACGAGACGACGCTCCGCGTCCTGCAACTGGGCCAGGATTTCCAGTGCGCGACTGTAGGGCGCACCATCCGGCAGTTCGACGTTGACGATGATCTCGTCCGATTCGATTTCCGGCATGAAGCTCTTCTTCACCCAGCCGGAACCAAACATGCCGAAGCCGATGATCAGCACCGCGACGAAGATACTGGTGGTGAAATAGGGCCGGTTCACCGACCACTGGCTGATACGCCGGTAATAACGATCGGCAAAAGTGATGATGCTGTCGGCGATTCCCTTCTGGAAGCGCCCGAAGCGGCCCAGCTTGGTACGCGGTTTCAGCTTCGAAAGGTGAGCCGGAAGAATCAGCAACGACTCCACCAGCGAGAACGCCAGCGCCAGAATCACCACCCAGGTGATGTGCCGGGTGAATTCGCTCGTCGAGCCACTGAGAAAAAGCCAGGGCAGAAACGCCATCACGGTGGTGAGGACCGCGAAGATCACCGGCTTGGCCACCAGCTGAGTGCCCAGCACGGCGGCACGCGCCGTGTCCTTGCCCTGGTCGTGGTGGCACTCGGTGTGAATCGCCTCGCCGACGACGATCGCGTCGTCGACCACGATCCCCAGCACCAGCAGGAATGCAAAGGTGGAGAGCATGTTCAGGGACACACCCACGGACGGCAGAAAGACGAATGCTCCGGCGTAGGCCGTAGCAATACCCACCGCGACCCAGAAGGCCACCTTGGGTCGCAGGGTGAGCACCAGCACCGCCATCACCAGCAGCAGGCCCAGCGCGGCCGAACTGCCGATCGTTGCCATCCGGCCCTTGAAGTCCTCGGCATTATCGGTCCACAGGGTCAGCTCAGCACCGGCCGGCAGACTTTCCCGCCGTTCCGCGATCCACTTGTTGACCGACTCCGACGCCTTGACGATGTCCATGGTCTCGGTGGTCATGACCTGCAGGAGGACGGCCGGCTCGCCATTCAGCGTGGCCAGGATCTCGAAATCCTCGAAGCCGTCGACGACCGTAGCCACATCACCGACCCGGATCGTGCCGCCTTCGGGCGTCTGACGGACGATAATCTCGGCGAATTCCCGTTCCGTGTCCGCCTGGTTGCGGACCTTCAGCTGGTATTCGCCGACTTCCGTGCGGACCGTGCCGGACGACTGGTTGATGGAACTGTTGCGGATGGCATCGGCAACATTCTGGAAACTCAGCCCGTAACGCCGCAGCGCGGTTTCGCTGACTTCGATGGAAACCTCTTCGCGGCGGGTTCCGAACAGTTCGACGATCGAAATCGCCGGCAGCGTCGCCACCTCGCCACGAAGGTCTTCGGCAAGGCGCTTCAGTTCGCGCTCGCCGAGGTCGCCGTGCACGGCGATCCGGATATACTCCTGCCGGTTGACCCATTGCCGCACCAACGGCGGTTCGATATCTCTCGGAAAAGAAGAGATCGAGTCGACCCGGATCTTGACGTCATTCATGAACTGCGCGAAGTCGACCTGCTGCTCGGCGAGCATGTAGACCTCGCCGCCGCCCTCGTAGGAGGTCGAACGGACCCACTCGATGGCGTCCATATCGCGAACCGACTCTTCGATTCGAGCAACGATCTGCTCTTCGACGTCCTGAGGCGACGCGCCCGGCCAGGACACATTGATCGACAGACCCGGGAACCGGACCTGTGGGTCCATCTCCCGCTCCAGCGACATGAATCCGATAATGCCGGCAACGAAAATACCGACCATCATGAGGTTGGCGGCGACCGTGTTGCGGGCCCACCAGTTAATCAGCTTGTCCATGGAATCTCTCTCTTGCCGGGAAGCCCGCCAGCCACGCGCCACCCCCTCTGACCGGACCTGTGCGGTCCGGAACTTTCAATTACGATCGGAACGATGCGCCGATCTGAAACCGGCGCGATTCGCTCCTAGTTCTGTGCCAGCCCGTTGATCGGCTGGACCAGCATGCCGTCCACGGCATTCGGAATGGTCGACGTTGCTACCCGCTCACCGGGCGCGACACCGGCCGTCACCCACGCGAGTTCTTCGGAGGTCGATAGCACCTTGACCGTGCGGATCTCCAGCTTGTCCTCTTCGTTGATGACGTACACCTTGTCGGCGCTGCGCAGCGCTTCGCGCGGCATGACCATGGCGGTCTGCTCCTGGGCACCCGCGATATCGGCGGTGACGAACATGCCGACCGCAAGCGGAATACCGTCTTTGGCATTCGTTCCGTAGGGATCTTCCACCTCGGCCACGGCGTAGATCAGGCGAGTCTGGCCGTCAACCGACGCGTCGGTTCGCACGATGCGTCCCTGCCAGACACGTCGCTCGCCACCGGCACTGGCGCTCAGATCGACCACGGGGCCCTGGCCATTCTTGGCGACATAACCCATCGGCAGCCCCAGTTCAGCCATCTGGGCATCGGTCAGTGGCAGGCGGACTTCGATCCGATCGGTCGAGAACACACGGCCGAGGTTGGTCCCCATGGACACGAACTGCCCAACGCCGACGTGGCGCTCCATGACGCGGCCATGGAACGGCATCCTGATTTCGGTCCGCTCCAGGTTCAGGCGCGCCTCGGCGAGGTCGGCCTGGGCCGAGCGCAACTTGGCTTTGGCTTCCGCAACCTGCGGCTTGTTGACCTGCAGCGGAGAGGGCTCCTTGCCCTTGTGAATCGACTCCCACTGCTGACGCTTGATGGCCGCGGCCGCCTCTTCCTGCATCAACTTGACTTCCGCTTCGGCGACCCGAGCCTCGGCACGGGTCAGCGCCAGGCGATAATCGGCGTCGTCGATCTTGATCAGGGTCTCACCCGGCTCGAAACCGGCCCCGACGGCAAAGCGGTCCGAAATGTGGACGATCTGCCCGGAGACCCGGGGCACGAGGTCGATTTCATTCGTCGAGCGAACCTCGCCCTGGGTACCGACGCTCAGGGTCACCTTCTCCTCGGCAACCTCGTCGTAGAAGAGGGAAATGAGACGTTGCGTCTCTTCCTTCTTTTCCGGAGCCGGCTTTGCGGCAACCATTGCCTGAACCACGCCGAAGCCCACCAGCAGCACACCGATCGGTGCGACAAATCTCAGAAACTTTTTCACTTCCAATCCTCGCCTGTATTCTCTTTCTTAGACGCGCGTAGGCGGGGAAGGTTACTTTTGGTTACCCCAGGCCCACGCCGTCCTGAATTATGGTGCGGCATGAGACCACGTCACCTGTGGTTGCGCATGGGCCTAAAGTCAGAATAAGCAACAAAATGTCGATAAAACGGGCCTTTGGCATGACTTCTGGCCTCCCTGAGAGGGGCATGTTGCGATTCTTGACGGGTTGAGCCTACGTCAAGGTGAGATCGTCAGTGCTCGGACGGATCGGGGCGGGAGTGGGCCAATAAGGCGACCCTCCGACACGGTCAACTCCTGGGGAAGCCCGGTCAATTCGATCAGGTCGGCGCCGTCGGAGAATAGCCCAGCGACCTGAACGCCTGAGCCGCCCAGCCCGGAGAGGTCGAGTACGCCATCCGCACTGTTGAGCACGACCAGCACCGGCCGCTGGCGAGGCATCTCGCGGACAAAGGCCAGCGCCGCCCCGGAAGCATGGAGGGTTCGCTGGGTCCCGAAGCGAAGGACAGGATATTCGCGACGGGCTGTGGCCAGGTTCGCCAGTCTCTCGTCGAGATCTGAAGAGCGCACGGCATCGAAACGCATGTCTTCCCGGTTCGATTCACCGAGCTCGAAATTGTACGGATCGCCGCCCCCGCGCATCGCGATCTCCGACCCGTAGTAGATCGACGGAATCCCTCGCGCAAAATAGATCAGCCCGAGAGCGACCGCAAGGCGCTCGTCGGCCTCCGCCGATGAGGCCCCGGCATTCTCTGCTTCGGTCACGAACCGCGGCACGTCGTGGTTGTCCACGAAGGTGGTCAGGCGCGTTACATCCTCATAGACATCATCACGCGAGAAAACGTCCCCGAAGCGACTGGCGTTCTGCTGATAGGCGAGAACATCCCGGATCGCGTAGTAGAGCGGAAAGTCGAATACGGAGGGCGATTTCAGCTCATTCTGGAACCGGGCCACGAAGGCGGGATCACCGGAAAAGACCTCGCCCACGGTCCACCAGCGCGCCGGATCGCCCGCGCCCCCGGAAACGAAGAACTGGCGCCAGTAGCTGTCGCTGACGTGCTTCATGGTGTCCATGCGCATGCCGTCCGCGCCGAACCCGTTCATCCAGTCACCGACTCGGTCGTTCAGGAAGGCCGTGACTTCGGGAAGCTCCTGGCGAAAGTCGGGGAGGCCGGCAAGGCACAGGCTGACATCGGAACCGGTGCACTGGGAACCGGTGCGCAGCCAGTCCGGATTCTCATCCAGAATCCGACTCCCGTAGCCGGCGTGATTGACGACGGTGTCAAAGATGACCCGCAGTCCGCTTCGATGGGCGACGGAAACCAGGTTGGTCAATTCCTCGGGCGAGCCGAAGTGGGGCTCGATACCCTGTAGATCATCGGCCCAGTAACCGTGATAGCCGGCAAAGAGTTCATCCCGATTGGGCCCAGAATCGACATTCACGGCCGCCACCTGGGTCGCCACCGGCGAGATCCACAGGGTGGTGACGCCGAGCGCCGAAAAGTAGCCGTCCTGGATCTTCTCGACGATGCCGGCGAAATCACCGCCGTGCCAGCCGAGGGGATTGCTCCGGTCGCCCGGATCACCTGCCCGCTCCCCGGTCCCGTCGTCGTTGCCCGGGTCGCCATTGTGGAACCGATCAGTGAGGGCGAAATAGATGACCTGGTCGCGATAGTCCTGGACTTCGTCGCGACAGTCGGGCGCCCCGATCATCGGCAGCAGGAAGGGCTCCTGGACCAGCTCACCTCGGCCGAAGTCGGAGCTGTCGTAGCGAATACGTGCGGCCCCGCAGCGAGTGAACTCGACGCTCAGATAGCCGAAGGGATCGAATCTGACCGCGCTCGGGTCATACGCTTCGCCAAATCGCGGACCGGATGTCACGATCGCGGCGAGGTCGGACCGATTGCCGACGATCGGTCCTTCGCCGACGATCCAGCGCTGCTCGCCGGAATCGTCGGGCGCGTAGGTAAACCAGGCAGCGAAGAGCTGTGGCAAGCCTTCCGCGTCTTCCCAGACTTCCAGGAACATGCCTTCGCCGGAGCGGACCGGGTCCCACCATGCTCCGTAATAGGCGCCGTCCACCGCGGAGACACCGAGAGCGGGCTGGGCGCCGGTGGCGCAATCGCCAGCCACTGCGCGTGGCCCGGTCTTGAAGCGTTCCAGCGACAGGCTCCCGGCACCGTTGGCGCCGTCATACTCGAGGATCAGGCGATGGCAGCTCTCGAAGGTGGCGGTCATCGTGCCCCAGGGCTCGAAGGCAACACCGGCTTCGGGAAAAGGTGCGCCGAAAACCCCGCCCCGGGTGTTTACCGTTTCCAGCACAACCGAGTTGCCTTCCGCATTGCCCTGCCCGACGAGAAAGGCCTGGTTTCCCGCGTCGTCATAGGTGAAGTAGTAGGCGACGATCAGCGGCGCCTCACCGGCCGCCACGATTTCGAAAAAAATCCCCTCGCCACCGCGCTCCGGATTCCACCAGGAGCCGCCGTAACTGCCGTCAAGGGACCACGCCGTACCGGCAAAAAGGGCCAGGGTCATGAGCAGCAGGCGGCTCATCGTGAAGCCGGACAGTTCTGCGCAATGAATTCCGCGTGGGAAGGGAGTGCCGCGACCTGTCGGCGGATGATCGTCCCGATGCCGCCGAGGAACTCCCCGAGCTGCTGTTCCGAGATGCGATCGGCCAACGGATGATAGCCCTCGGGGATCAGGTTCTGACCGATCATGACCTGCAGCCAGGCTTCTTCCGTGAACAACTCCTCGGCCTCGCGGTGGATACGCCCATTGGCCCGAAACAGCGCCATTTTCCGGGCCAGGGTTCGCGGGACTTCCATCTCCCGCCGTTCGATCCAGAACGGGCTGTCGTCGCGCTGATTGGCGTGATAGTGGAGAATCAGAAAATCCCGGATCTGTTCGAACTCTCTCGCGCACAACCGGTTGTACTCGTCGACATCCACGGCCGCGATGCCGTCCCTGGGGAAGAAGTCGATGAGCCGGCTGAGCCCCGACTGAACGAGATGGATGCTGGTCGACTCCAGCGGCTCCATGAACCCGCTGGCCAGCCCAAGGGCCACGCAGTTCCGGTTCCAGAACTTGCGCCGGCGGCCGGTGGTGAAGCGCAGCACCCGAGGTTCGGCCAGGGCCGGGGCGTCTAGGCTGTCCATGAGGATCCCGGTGGCTTCGTCCTCGCTCATGAAGCGGCTGCAGAAAACATGACCGTTGCCGATTCTGTGCTGCAGGGGAATCCGCCATTGCCAGCCGGCGGGGCGGGCATTGGCCTGAGTATAGGGCTTCAGCGGTTCGACCGGCTCGCAGGGGACCGCAACTGCCCGATCGCAAGGCAGCCAGTGAGCCCAGTCCTCGTAGCCCGTTTCCAGCGCCTCCTCGATCAGCAGGCCGCGAAAGCCGGAGCAGTCGATGAACAGGTCGCCTTCGACGCGCTCGCCGCTCTCGAGCTGCACGGAATCGATGAAACCGTCTTCCCCACGAAGATGGACATCGACGATGCGACCCTCGAACCGCTTCACCCCGAGCGGTTCGCTGTAGCGACGCAATGAGCCCGCCACCAGCGAGGCATCGAAATGGTAGGCGTAGAACAGACCCGTCAGGCGGGTCTCGCCAACCCGTTCGAGGCGGGAGAACTTGTTCTCTAGCGCGGTCTGGAGGTTCAGGCTGTAGGACCACAGGTTCTCGTCGCTGCCGGCGAGATGGGCCCGCAGCCAGTAGTGGTAGAAGCCGAGCATGCCCAGGCTCTGGCCGATCCCGCCGAAAGCGTGCATGTAGGAGTCGCCGATCCGGCCCCAGTCGTTGAACTGAATGCCCAGCTTGATGGTGCCGTTCACCTCGCGCAGGAACTGGTTCTCATCGAGGCCAAGTACATGCAGCAGGAGCTTGATCTGGGGAATGGTGGCTTCGCCGACGCCTACGGTGCCGATGGCGTCCGACTCGACCAGCCGGATCTTGATCAGCGGCCCGAGGGTGCGGGCCAGTACCGCCGCCGCCATCCAACCGGCGGTGCCGCCGCCGACAATTACAACGTTTTCTATCCGCTTGCTCATAAAAGGAAAGACCCTTGCCGATCTCGCGATCGACAAGGGTATTCCACGGGAGGGAGAATCGTCAGCCCTTCAGAGGTCCTAGAACTTGTAGGTGAAGCCCAGCAGGTAGGACCGACCGTAGCGCTGATAGTCGATCACCTGGCGCGAGTCTCCACCATTGACGGTCGTGAACTCTTCGTCGGTCAGGTTGAGCGCCTGAAGCAGCACGGTCATGCCCTCGAAGGTTCCCGTATCGAAGGTGTAGCTGATCTGCGCATCAACCACATTCTCGTCCTCGACCATCCGCAGGGTGCGGCCATTGCCGAACCCGGCGACTTCACCCAGGAACTCCGACCGGTAGCGATTGCTGACCCGTGCGCCAAAACCGCCGCGCTCGTAGAACAGGGTCACGTTTGCCACATCCTCGGACAGGCCGGGAAGCGGGGTATCCGGGCTGTTCGGATCAGGCTGAATCTTGCTCTCGGTGAACGATGCATTGAACGTGGCACCGAAGCCTTCCAGGGCCGGGGTCAGAGCTGCAGCCGAGAACGACAGGGCCAGTTCGATTCCGTAGATCTCGCCACCTTCCCCATTCTGCGGCGTGGAAACCAGGCCCTGGTTCAAGGCCGGGGTCAGCCCGCCGGTTGGGAAGTCGGAGAAATCCTGGACCGTGGTCTCGTTGTAGATGTAGGTCTCCAGGTCCTTGTAGAACACCGCCCCGGCGAAATAACCGATCTCGTCGGCGAAGTACTTCTCGTAGGACAGATCGACCTGGTTGGCAATCCACGGCTCCAGTTCCGGATTGCCGCCGTTGGCGCTCCAGGGAGAATTGTTGATGTCCGTGGAATCCAGCCGGCCGGTGTCGAACCCGTATTGCTGGCTGGCGCGCATGTCGTCCATCCGCGGCCGGGCCATGGTCCGGGCGAGACCGAAGCGGATGTAGTTGTCATTGCCCAGGTCGAAGTTCAGGTTCAGGCTCGGCAGGACATCCGTGTAGTCGGAACCGCCCGAGATCGGGATGGCCGTCACGTTGTCGCCTGTGCCCGTTGCCGCGAACGCATTCGAGAACTGGTCGGTGAAGACGAACTGGACACCGAAGTTACCGAAGACCGGCACACTGCCCCAGACCGTATCGACATCGAACTTCGCGTAAAGCGTGTTGACGTCCTCCTCGACGTTCCAGCTCTTTATGATCACGTCGGCGTTCGGGTTGCGGCGCAGGTCGTACGTACCGCTGTTGACTGCCGCAAGCGGGTCGTAGCCGAGCATCCCGGGGATACCGAGGAAGTCCAGCGAAGTGACCGACGTCGGCGGCAGTTGCTGGGTGTTTCCACCGCTGGCCAGCGCCAGGAAGAACTCGTCGGCAACCAGCGACTTTTCACGATTGTCCAGGTTGATCCCGAATTCCATGTTGTTGATCGCGCCGTCCAACGGGCGATCGGCAAAGAACTTGATCTGGGTCAGCTCGTCATCGATCGAGGGCGCATTGAAATAGCCCACCTGTCCGCCGGGAACGATGTCACCGCCCCAACCCTGGGGGCTGGTGAGGACGATCTGATTGGGATCGGCGTAGTTGATCGACGGGAAAAAGCGGGTGCCTGCGCCCGGAGAGACATTGAAGCCGAGATTGTCGAACGGCCCCGCGCCGGCGGGACCGGTTCCGGAGTAGGTCTCGAGGATGATGTCTTCGCGGTCGATCTGCGAATAGCCGATATCGAAGGTGGCCGACCAGAGATCGTCGATCTGCCAGTCGACGTTCCAGCCGAGCGCGAACAGCTCGGAATCCCGGGTATTCAGGTCATTCCGGATGACGCCCTTGACATCGTTGAACTGGCCCTCCACGACGAGACCGTCCTGGACGTCGAAGCCCGGCTGCAGCTGCGCTGCCGACCAGAACAGCGGCAGCTCGATGCCGCGCAGGAGCTGGTCTTCCTTGAATTCGGAATAATACAGGTCGACCGAGGTCGAAAAGGTGTCGCTGGGGACGTACTCGAGGGTACCGATGACCCCGGTCCGCTCGAGTTCGCTGGTCCGCACATAGGGCTTGGCGCCACCCAGGACCAGCGCACCGTCAACGGAGGGATAGCCCCAGGCATTGTAACGCTCGCCCTGGCTCGGGTTGTCCAGATAGGAAATCCCGAAAGCCACGCCCAGCGTGTTGTCGTTGAACTGGTCCACATAGGAGAACGACAGGCGCCCGCCGGAATCGTCCGCATCGGAGTTCAGTGCTTCCAGGTCGTTCTGCTCGTACTGGAGCATGCCGGCCATCGCGCGATTGCCGTACTCGAGGGGGCGTACCGTCCGCAGATCAACTGTTCCGGACAGGCCCTGGCCAATCAGGGAGGCATCCGGCGTCTTGTAGACCACCGCGGCATTGATCAGCTCGGAGGGATACTGGTCGAATTCCACGCCCCGGTTGTCGCCGGAGCTGACCTGCTGACGCCCATTCAGGAGCGCGGTCGAAAAATCCGGGGACAGTCCCCGAATGCTGATCACCTGGCCGCGACCATTCAGGCGCTGGGCGGTCAGTCCGGGCAGGCGGGCCAGCGACTCGGTGATGCTGATGTCCGGCAGTTTGCCGATGTCCTCGGCTACCACCGCCTCGACGATCTTGTCGCTCGAGAGTTTCAGGTCCCGCGAACTGGCGAGACTCTGGCTGAAACCGAAGCCGGTGACTTCGATCCGTTCCAGTTCGGCGCGATCCTCTCTGCCGATGGTCTCGTCGACCTGCTGTTCCTGCTGGTCCTGATTCTCTTCTTCGTTTTCGGTTTCCTGCGCATAGGCGGAACCGAATGCTAGAGCGGCCGCTACTGCGACCGACAACGCTGAACGACGCAGCAGCGTCGACTCCAGGTTGGTGTTCTGCCCGCTTGCGCGCGCTGCCTTACGTTGACGATTAGCCATTACAAAAATCCCCTCCGGCACGTAGGTCTATAGTTGGGTGGGCAAATCTTAGGCAGGTGGGGAGTACCCCGGCAACAGATTGCATAGGTATTCATTTGGTGAATACGTATGCAATGGCCCCCGAGCCAGGCTGAGCCTCGGCAGGCTAGCCGGAACAGGACTCGCGGACGATCTTCTCGACCGGAACCAGCTCCCGATCGGTCGGACGGCCTGCGATCTGGGCCAGCAATCGGCCCACCAGCATGCGCCCGGCCAGGCGGGTGTTCTGGCGAATGGTCGTCAGCGGCGGATTGAAATAAGCCGCAGCCGGAATGTCGTCGAAACCCACCACCGAGACATCGCCGGGAACGTCGACGCCCCGGGCCCGCAGCGCCTGGATGACCCCGATGGCGATCAGGTCACTGGCGCAGAAGACGGCGTCGAACTCGTCGCCTCGGAACAGCAGCAACTCGATGGCGCGCCGTCCCGAAGTCTCCTGGTTGTCGCAGTCGACCTGGAGCTTCTCGTCGAACTCGATCCCCTGCTCCTCCAGCACACTGCGGAACCCCTCGAAGCGGAGACGGAACTCGGGGAATCCCTCCGAGCGCGAACCCACAAAGACGATGCGCCGGCGACCCAGTTCGCAAAGGTGCTGCGCCGCCAGCCGACCGCCCTCCCGATTGTCGCAACTCAGGAAATGATCGGGCTGATCGTCGCTGAACGGTCCCCAGATGACGAAATGCGCATCCGCCTCGACCAGCGCTCTCAGCTTCTCCTCATACTGGAGGAAGTTGCCGTAACCGAGGAGGATGATGCCGTCGGCCCGGTTCGACAGTTCGTATTCCGTGTGCCAGTCCTCGCTGAGCTGCTGGAACGAGACCAGCAGATCGTACCCCTGGCGCGAGGCTTCGCGGGTGATGGTTCCGAGCATGGACAGGAAGAACGGGTTGATGTGCGAGTGATCCGAGGTTGGGTCCTCGTAGATCAGCAGAGCCAGGGTCTGAGTCTGCTGCGAGCGCAGGTTGGCGGCATTTCGATCGGTTCGATAGTTGAGCTGCCGAGCCACCTCGAGAATCCGCTCGCGGGTGGCCTTGCTGACCAGTTCGCTCCCGCGGAGCGCACGGGACACCGTGGCCTGGGAGACCCCGGCCAGGTACGCGATATCCACGGAAGTCGGCTTCTTACCACCCACGGGCCTTATTATAAGGAATATCGGCCGCGAGCGATTACCTGTCTTGTACGAGGATCCGGTAAGCCCATGGGTCCAGCTGGAAGGCCACACTCGGTTCGATGGAAACGGGCACCTCATCCGGAAACTCGCTATAACGGCCTTCGACCAGGTCGGCGTCCTCCAGGATCACCTCGCGCGCCTCGTCGGAGAAATTGAACACGGCCAGCACCTGGCTGTTGCCGTCGCGGCGAACGAAGCTGAAGACCGACTGCGGGGCGGAATTGACGACCTGGATCATCGGCGCCCCCCAGCGACCATTCCACAGAGCGCTGGTGTTGCGCTTGAGCCGCAGCAGGTCCCGGTAGAGATCTCCGACCGGGTGACTGCGCCATTCGATCGGGTCCTTCTCGAAAAATGCCAGCCGACGCGGATTGCCGGCTTCCTGGCCGTTGTAGATGAGCGGCGTGCCCTCGGAAACGACCGACAAGGCAATTGCCGCAGGTAGCGCATCGCCGAAAGCCTCGAACTGGGTGGCCTCCCAGGCATTCTTGTCGTGATTGCTCACGAACAGCATACGCATCGCGCCCTCCGGAAAAGCACTCTGCTGCTTGGAGTAATAGCGGAACAAGGCGTCCACCCCGGCGTCGCCCGAGGCGATCCGGTGCATGGCCTCATACCACTCCCACGCGTAGGTCATATCGAAGGCCTCCGCGTGGAGGTCGCGCGACTCCCACTCGGCAAGCATGAACACAGGCTTGATGGCGTCGAGCTCGGCCCGGACCTGATTCCAGAAATCCAGCGGCACGTATCCGGCCACGTCGCAGCGATAACCATCGATATCCGCCTCGCGCACCCAGTACTTCAGCGCGTCCGCCATGTACCGCCTGAGATCGGCGTTGGCGTAGTCGAGATCGATGATATCCGACCAGTCCCACCAGGGCGTCGGCCGAAATTGACCCTTCCAGTCCCGCGCGTACCACTCCGGGTGTTGATCGACCAGCGGATTGTCCCAGGCGGTGTGGTTGGCGACCCAGTCGAGGATCACATACATGCCCTGGTCATGTGCCGCCGCCACGAAGGCCTTGAGATCGTCCAGCGTTCCGAACTCCGGATTCACGCCGAAATAGTCGCGTACCGCGTACGGGCTGCCGAGCGAACCCTTGCGGTTCTTCTCGCCGATGGGATGGATCGGCATCAGCCAGAGGATCTCCACGCCGAGCTCCCGCAGCCGCGGCAGCTCGCGGATCGCGGCCCGAAAAGTGCCCTCCGGGGTGAATTGGCGAGTATTGATCTGATAAAGGGCCGCTCGGCGCGTCCATTCCGGGTTGGTCAGTCTCACGTAGGGTTTTGCCTCGTAGGGTTCAGCCGCCTCGGGGGCGGAACTCGTCGGGGGATGGTGCGCGCACCCCGACAGCACAGCCAGCGAAACCAGCACCCACCCTCTTGTTCTTCCACGCATGCACTGCCTCCGGCTTCGACGCCACATCGGCAGGCTATTGCGCAGCACCCGCGATCGACAATGGGATGCATACGTATTCAGTAATTTATACGTATTCAGACTATTGCCCGCCAGACGGTGAATAGCTAATTTTCCGCAGAGTTCGGGGAAGCCGGGGGCCGCACGGTTGCCGTTTGTCGCGGGTCAGCAGACTCCGGCAGGCGCGTCGATCCGGGGCCGATGGCCCGATTCCCACCTGCCGAGCAATGGGTCGATCAGTCGGCTGATCAGGCGCCTCGGCGGACCCGATTGCAGGACTGGGAGCGATTTGAGTGAGCAGCGCAGCAGGTGAAATCTCCCGTACTTCTCCGCAAGGCCAGCGCTCCCCGTTGCCGGCCGACCGCTGTGCGGGCGTCTGCATGCACATCACTTCTCTGCCCGGCGATTTCGGCATCGGGGAAATCGGCATCCAGGCCCGCCGGTTCGTCGATACGCTCGCCGCCATGGGCATTCGGATCTGGCAGGTGCTGCCTACCGGACCGACGGCCTACGGTGATTCGCCCTATCAGCCGCTTTCGACCTTTGCCGGGAACGAAATGCTGATCGACGTCGGCGAGCTGATCCAACTCGGCCTGGTCAAGGAGGAGGAAGCAGCCCCGCTGCGGAAGCTGCCCGTCGATACGGTCGACTACGGCGAACTGATCCCCCTAAAGAACGAAATCCTGAGCCGGGCCGCGAACCGTTTCGAGGATCTTGCCGACGATCAGCTGAAACGCGCCTGCGACCGGTTCGTTGCGACCCAGGGGCCGGTCTGGCTGCACGACTACGCGCTGTACCGGATTCTCAAGAGTCGCCACGGCCAGCGTCCATGGACGGAGTGGAATCGGCCGTTCGTCCGGCGCGAGCCTGCGGCCATGCGCAAGATCGAAGACTCGGAAGCCGATCAGATCGCCGAACTGAAGATCATCCAGTTCCTGTTTCATCATCAATGGCAGCGCCTGCGCCGGCATGCGCATGAAAAAGGCGTCCTGTTGTTCGGCGACATGCCGATTTACATTTCCTTCGACAGTGCCGACGCCTGGGCCCACCCGGAAATCCTCAGGATCGACAAGGATGGGCATCCCGACGCGGTAGCGGGCGTGCCACCAGACTATTTCAGTGAAGACGGTCAGCTGTGGGGTAATCCGCTGTACGACTGGGACTACCATGCCAAGGGCGACTTCCGATGGTGGGTGGCGCGGCTCCGGCACACGGCAAAGCAGATGGACCTCG
>JAWVZU010000070.1:0-14626 GCA_033722075.1 Lysobacterales bacterium | reverse complement strand
GCTTCCCATGATCCGACCCGCCGCGGCGACACCGCTGAGAAATGCGCCCTCGACGCGAGAACCGTGGCACCAGTCGCCGGCAATCGCCAGGCGCTGATCGTCGAACCACAGGGCACCCTCATTCAGCGGGGTCCTGGCGATGGAGTAGCGCCAGCGATGGGCGCTCGCGAACTCGACTGCCACCGGACGGGCCTTCGGGAGGCGAGCGGCAGCGGCGATCAACGACTGTGTCACCCGCTCCGGATCCTCTTCCAACTGGGCGAGCGACCATTCGGGCGTGGCCTGCAACACCCACGCGTGGTGTGCGGGCCTCTGCGGTCCGCTACTCTGATTGCAGACCCACGCCAGGGGGCCCGCGTTGACGAAAGCGGCATCGACGTCCTCCAGCAGCGGACGGTCGAAGACGGCCATGATCGTCCAGCAGGGGAGCAGTTCCACCCCGGCCAAACGGTCCGACAATTCGGGCGAGTCGATGAGTTGCGTCGCCTGGGCCGGCGGCGCGGTCACGACCAGAAGCTCCGCGGTCAGGGTCTCCCCGTCGGAACGCGACAGATGCCAGCATTCGCCATCGAACCGCGCGGCCTCGGCACGCCAGCCGTAGCGACAATCGGGCAAGTCCCCGGCCATGTCGCGGCAGACCGCATTCATCCCCGGGACCGGCACGTAGCGGGTCACGGGGGTGCGTTCCGGTCCGAGCCCCTCGTCGTCGATCACACCCAGGCGGGCGTTCCATTCCTCGACCACGCCACGTTCCTGCCAGGCCAGCACATGGCGCAGGAACCGGGGATCTCGCGCAGTGAAATACTGGGCGCCGTGATCGAAACGGTAGTCGCCTTCGCGGCGCGTACTCATTCGGCCACCCGGCCCGCGCGCCTTGTCGACGACCGCGACATCGTGCCCCTGGTCGTGCAACACCCGGGCTGCGGCGAGTCCCGACAAACCCGCGCCCAAAACGGCAATCCGCAGCCGCCGACCACCCGCCGGCAGCGACACGCGGCGTGCATATCTGCCCATATCCAACCGGGAGGCATGACGCTTGATGGAACGCCCGCGGACCGTGCCGAAAATTCGGGAAGGCGGCTCGAAAGGCCGATCGAACTGTCCGAAACACCACAGGAGCCCGCCGTAGCTGTTGGGATCGTTTCCATCCAGGGCCAGGCGGTGATTCAGGTCAATTGCGAACTTCAGCGCGCGCTGAGGCCGATCCACCCACGGCAGGAAGGCCTTTCCCCAGGTCATCCGGACATTGTTGTGCAGCTCGCCGCGGCGCAACAGCGACCGCTGCGCCAGGTCCCACAGCGGCTCTGCGGTCACCCCCCGCAGCAGTTGCTCCCAGTCGTACTGGGTCGATCTCGGATCGGACTGGTGATCGGTCAGCGTCGACCGAGCCCAGTCCGGCAGAGCGGCCAGCGACTCCAGTGCCTCGGCGTGGAAACAGAAATGGTGCGAGAGTTCACGCCAGATCAGCAGTTCATCCAGGAATTTCTCCGCGCCCTTCCCACCATGCGCCCGGGCCTCGCGAGCAATTCGGAAGGGAGAGACGCAGCCGTAATGCAGATAGGGCGACATGCGGCTCACGCCGTCGATTGCCGCGTCGTTACGAAGCCGCGCATAATTGTCCAGCCCGCCCTCCAGGAAATCGCTCCAGCGCGCGTAGCCGGCGTGGCTGCCGCCCGGCGTATCCGCAACCGGCGGAATCGAATGATCGATCCGGCACCGGGCGATGGCCTCATCCAGCGCATCGCCCAGATCGAAAGGACCGAAGCCGGGGTCGCCTTCGAACGGCCGTGGCCAATCCGCGTGAGGTTCCCAGTCCCGGCCGATCCGTTGGTCGAGTTCGGAACCGAAAGCCTTGCGGAACTGAAAGGCCCGGGTGTAGGGCCGACCCAACGGCATGGGGAAGTTGCAGGCCGCGTCAACGAGAAGCCATGGGCGGTCCGGGTTGCGCGACCGGTGGGCTTCGTACCACCCCGGAAACGGCGGCACGGGATAAATCTCGCTGACCACCGCGGCGCTCCGTCCAATCAGGTCGTGGAGCGGTCCCCGTTCGGTCGGATCCGCAGGCAGGTGGAAGGCCAGGCTCAGCCCGACCGAAGGCAGTTCTCCGGCAAAATCCCGGGCGGACTCCAGAATGAACCGGTGGTGACGATCGGAGTTGTACCGGTGTCGCCCGCCGAGACCCTGATAGACCAGCAGCGGAAGGTCGAGCTTCAAGGCGAGCAGCGCAGCAGTCTCCAGAGCCGGGTTTTCGTGCACCCGCAACGCATGGTGGGCCCAGAAGAGCACGAATTCCCCCGCCGCCGCATCGGCCGCGTTCAACTCAACCGCTCGTTCGCCGAGGCGGGCTGGAAGCGCGTCGATGAGACTCACCGGTAAAACGCGGCGAGCATGAGCAGGTGGCAGACGACCACGGCAATGGTCAGCCGGATGCGCAGGCGGATCATCCAGCGAGGCACGCTCGGGCCCGGCACCAGGACATCGCCCAGCCCGACCAGCAGGAAACCGGCGAGCAGTGCCCACACCGACCAGAGCGGACTGGGCAAGAGAAGCGTTCCTGCGGCAAACAGGCTGGGGAGCACCGAAAGGGCGAGCTCACGAGTGCGGGTCTTGCCGAGATTGACGGCCGCACCCCAGCGAATGCCGCCAAGAAAGGAAAGGATCACCGCCGAATAGACGAGGAAGGCCTGCAGTGCAAAGCCGGGGAAAAGCGGTCCCCCAAGCCAGTAATTGAGCGCCAGCCCCAGGAACGGGATCACTCCGCCGTATCCGAGCACAGCTGAGCTGACCGGTGCTTCGTCCTTGGAATGCATGCGCTCAGTATCGGCCGACGTTCGTCAATGATCAATCAAGCCGTTCCCACGGTAAGATGACACCGCGATCACCGGGAGGATGGGGATGAGCGGCTCCGAAACCCAGCGGCTGATTGACAGCCTCAAGCAGGTTCTTCGCAACCAGGGCATCACCTATGCGCAGGTGGCCAGGCACCTGGGCGTCAGCGAAGCAACCGTCAAGCGGATGTTCTCCCGGGCACAGATGACCCTGGATCGGCTCGAAGCGATAGCGCGATTCGCCGGCGTCAGCATCGCCGACCTGGCCCAGCTGTCGGTCGTGCGCCCGGCCCCCGTGACGCGTCTGACGCCGGAACAGGAGCGGGAACTCATCGGCGACAGCAAGCTGCTGCTGGTCACCTATATGGTGCTCAACGGGTGGTCCGTGGACCAGATCACCGACACCTTCGAGATGACCGAACCCGAGGTCATCAAGCGGCTGGTCCGACTGGACCGGCTGGGAATGATAGAGCTCCTGCCCGGCAACCGGATTCGGCGGCTCGTGGCGCGAAATTTCTCCTGGCGCACCCACGGGCCGGTGGAGCAGTTCTTCGAGTCCGAGGTGAAGCGCGACTTCCTGGACAGCCGCTTCGGTCGCCCGGGTGAACACATGCGGTTTCTCGGCGGGCTGGTCTCGCGGGACTCGGTACGACGAAT
Source organism: Lysobacterales bacterium (assembly GCA_033722075.1). GTDB lineage: Bacteria > Pseudomonadota > Gammaproteobacteria > Xanthomonadales > SZUA-38 > JAWVZU01. The sequence goes on along the minus strand of JAWVZU010000070.1, from coordinate 11,141 downwards.
GCATGCGGAAATCGACGCACTCACCGCCAAGCTGGACGAGTTCATCCAGGCCGACCTCGACCTTCCGCTGGAGGATAAATTCGGCATCGGCGCGGTCTTCGCACTGCGCCCCTGGGAGCTACCGGTCTTCGCGAAGCTACGTCGCAAGCCGATTGACAAAAAGTTCTGACAGCTTTCATGGGAAAACTCTGCTGACCGGCCGCTGCCGGCGCGGCAAGCTGCGATCTACGGCACAGGACGTGCCGAAAACCCAAAAGCAAAGGAGAGCATCATGGAAGAGTTTCAGATGGAACTGCTGGAACGGCTCGCATCCGGAGTCGATCCGTCCACCGGGGAGGCGTTCGGCGCCGGGAGCCCCTATCAGCGCCCGGAGGTGATTCGTGCACTGTACGCCGCGCTGGAAGAACTGCGCCAAAAGCCGCGGATCGAGCGTGATCCGAATCGGCCGGCCCGCGCGGGTCAACCCTGGACCGAAGAGGAAGAGCAGCGCCTGCTCGAACAATTCGATGCCGGTGACAAGGAGCCGGAGATCGCCAGGAAGCTGAACCGTACGCCCGGTGCCATTACCGCGCGGCTGGTGAAGCTCGGCCGGATCGACGCGCCGCCCAACTTCCGGTTCACCGAATCGGCGGCGTAATACTTGAAGGCCCCTCTCCCCAGCGAGGGAGAGGGGTTGGGGTGAGGGGGATCAAGGCTGCCCGATCTGGGACTCCAGTTCCCGCGCCATCTCCAGCAGCTCGTCCTCCCGCGCCGCATCCGGCTGAGGATAGCTCAGGCCCAGGCGAGCCAGCGTCCGATCGACGATCTCGGCCACCTGGACGCGCATGAAACGCTTGTCGTCCGCGGGGATCGCATACCACGGCGCCCAGGGCCGTGACGTCGCGCGAATCATTTGCTCATAGGCTTCCATGTACGAGGTCCAGCGAGCGCGTTCCTCGACGTCTCCGAAAGAGAACTTCCAGCGCTTTTCCGGCTCGTCGATCCGGGCGATGAAGCGCCGCGCCTGCTCGTCGCGAGACAGGTTCAGCCAGAACTTGATGATGACGGTGCCTGAGCGCGCCAGGTGCTCCTCGAAATTCCGGATCGACTCGTAACGCTGTGTCCAGAGTTCTTCGAGGCTGTCGTAGGACGGCAGCTTCTGGCCGGCCAGGTATTCCGGGTGAACCCGCACCACCAGCACTTCCTCGTAATGCGACCGGTTGAAGATCCCGATCTTGCCTTTCTTCGGCAGCTTCAGGGCGACACGCCAGAGGAAATCGTGGGCCAACTCTTCCGGCGTGGGTTGCTTGAAGGGCCAGACGTGACAGCCGTTGGGGTCGATCCGGCGAAAAACCGCCCTGATGGTCCCGTCCTTGCCCGCAGCGTCCATGGCCTGGAACACGAGCAGCACAGCCCTCTCGCCTTTCGAATACAACCGCCGCTGCTGCTCGTCCAGCGATTTCGTCAGCTGCTTCAGGCGCTTTTTCAGGGCCTTCTTTCCGCCCGCCCCGGCAGGCGGCTCGGTCGAACAATTGCCGAGGGCGAAGGTACCGTCGGTCGCGGCCAGGTAGGGGTGATCGGTAAGCGCTGTATCCATCGACTGTCCTTGGTTGAACGAAGCCGGGACGTCCCCGTTCGGGAACCGTTCCCTCGTTTTCCATCTTGCCCGACCCTTCGCGGTCCCGCCAGAAACCCCTACAATAGAATGGTCGATGCGCTTGCAAACGGGCCGGAAAAGCCGAAGGAAAAACAATGAAAGCTGCTTCCGAGGTGCTGTTCGAATCAGATATCCACCAGCTCGAGCGGATTGCTCGAGGCAAAGTCCGCGACATCTACGAGGTCGGTCTCCATGACCTGCTCATCGTGACCTGCGATCGCCTCTCCGCCTTCGACGTGGTGCTGCCCAACCCGATCCCCGGCAAGGGCATCGTGCTCAACAGGATTTCCAATTTCTGGTTCGACAGGACCGAGCACATCATCCCGAACCACCGGGTGGAGCTCTCCGTGGCCAGCGCGGTTGGCGACCACCCGGAGTTGCCGCTCCTGGAACCGCGTTCCATGGTCGTAAAGCGACTCAAGCCCCTGCCCTTCGAGGCCATCGTTCGAGGCTACCTGGCCGGATCGGGATGGAAGGACTATCAGGCCACCGGTTCGGTCTGCGGCATCAAACTTCCCTCGGGCTTGGAGCAATCGGCCCAGTTGCCGCGTCCGATCTTCACCCCTTCGACAAAGGCCGACTCCGGGCACGACCAGAACGTCTCGCTGGAGCGGCTCGAGGCCACCATCGGAAAAGCCCTGGCCGACAAGGTTGCCGCGGTGAGCCTCAAGCTCTACGAGTTTGCCGCCGCCTATGCGCGGGAGCGCGGCATCATCATCGCCGACACCAAGTTCGAGTTCGGACTGGACGAAACCGGATCGCTGATCCTCATCGACGAGCTGCTGACCCCGGATTCTTCCCGCTTCTGGCCGGCGGACAAGTACCAGACCGGCATCAGCCCACCGAGCTACGACAAGCAGTTCGTGCGGGACTGGCTGGAAGCGCAGGACTGGGACAAGTCGCCGCCCGCCCCGGAACTCCCGGACGAAATCGTCGAGAAAACCCGAGATCGCTACCTGATGGCGCTCGAGCAGCTGACCGGGGAGCGAATCTGATACCCACCAGTCTGCCCTGGCTGGGCGAGTACGGCTGGCTGCCGGCGCACGTCTTCCGCAAGCTCAGCCTGCGCTACTGAGCCCCCCTCGCCAGCTTTGAGAGGGCTTCAGTGCGAGCTCAGTGGATCCACGGCAGCAGAACATTCAGCCGAGAGAAGAAATGCCGACGGCCGCACGGATCCGCTGCATGAAAGGGGCAGCGTGCTGGCGGGCCTTGGCGGCCCCGGCCTGGAGAATTTCCTCGATCACCTCCGGGCGCGAGATCAGGTCGTTGTAGCGCTCGCGGGCCGGCGCCAGTTCTTCGTTGATCTTCTCGAAGGCGATCTTCTTTGCCTCGCCCCAGGCCAGGCCCTCGGCCAGTTCGCGCCGCATGGTCTCCCGCTCTTCCGCCGTCGCAAAGGCCGCGTAGATCGGGTAAAGCGCCGACTCGTCCGTTTCCTTCGGCTCCCCGGGCTCCTTCGAATTGGTGACGATGCGCATGATGTGCTTGCGCAGTTGCTTCTGGGACAGCCACAGCGGAATCGTGTTGTCGTAGCTCTTGCTCATCTTGCGCCCGTCCAGGCCGGGCATGACGGCCGTGTTCTCGTCCACGACCGCCTCGGGGAGGACGAACGTCTCACCATAGCGATGGTTGAAGCGCTGAGCGATGTCCCGCGCCATTTCCAGATGCTGCACCTGGTCACGGCCAACCGGCACGTGGCTTGCGTTGAACATGAGGATGTCCGCGGTCATCAGCACCGGGTAGTTGAACAGGCCCATGCTGATCTCGTAGTCCGGATCCTCCCCGGCGGCCTCGTTTTCCTGCACCCGGGCCTTGTAGGCATGCGCGCGGTTCATCAGTCCCTTGGCCGTGATGCAGGACAGGATCCAGGTCAGCTCCGGGATTTCCGGAATGTCCGACTGCCGATAGAACACCGAGCGTTCGACGTCCAGTCCCAGGGCAAGCCAGGTGGCGGCAATCTCGAGGGTCGACTGGCGAACCCGCTCCGGGTCCTCGCACTTGATCAATGCGTGGTAGTCGGCGAGGAAATAGTAGGACTGGACACCCTCGTCACGGCTGGAGAGGATGGCCGGCTTGATGGCCCCGACGTAGTTGCCGAGGTGGGGTGACCCGGTGGTCGTGATCCCGGTCAGGACGGTCTTCATCGGATGGATTGCCTGCTGAAAAAACGCAGGATTGTAGCAGGCCTCCGGCTACTCGGCGCGATCGAGTTGACCGGAAAGAAATTCGGTCACTGCGGCATAGAAGGTGCGGCGGCTCTCGCCGTCCAGCATGCGATGGCGCGCATCGAGGACAAGGAGATCGGCCAGGTCCGTCGCCTCGGCAAATCGCCTGCTGTGCGCTAGCGGCACCACACGGTCATGCTTTCCGTGGGCGATCAGAACCGGGCGCTCCAGTCCCGCGGCAAGGGTATACGGTGAGACCGCCCTGAGCCGGGCGTCCGCGCCGACCATCTCTCGCCATTCGAGATAGCCCCGCCGATTGTTGGAAGAACGGATCGCCTCTACGTAGCCCGGAAGGTCGGTCACCGGGGCGCGACTGATCGCGCACCGGAATGTTTCCGGATGCTGCAATACGCCCATCAGGGCCGCATAACCGCCATAGCTTGCACCCATGATGCAGATCCGGTCGGGATCCACCCAACCCGCCTCGACCGCGGCGTCTGCGGCGTCCACCAGGTCGGTCTGCATCGCCCTGCCCCATTCCCGGCGACCCGCGCGCAGGAGGTCCGAACCGAGACCGCGGCTCCCGCGAAAATTGACCTGGATCACGGCATAGCCCTGTCCCGCCAGGTACTGCGCCTCGGGGTGGAAGCCCCAGGAATCCCGGGCCCATGGGCCACCATGCACCAGAATCACGCCGGGCCGCGCTTTACCCTCAGTCGCCCCGGTAACATAGCCGCTCAGCTCGAGGCCATCCCGGGAAGTAAAGGAAAATGTCTGGACGGGTCGGCTGCGGGCAGGGTCGATCGCATCGGCCTCGTGCAGCACGGCCGAGGCCTCTCCGGTATCGGCCTGCAGGACATAGCGGCCCGGATCACGGTCGCTGTAGAGCTTCCAGAGCAGGGTCCGATCACCCGGAGCACGGTCGACGAGTACCGGCGTGTAGCCGGGAAAATCCTTTTCCAGGCGCGCCAGCCGGTCGGGCCAGAGGCCGCTGAGGGAAAGCGTTTTCGGCCTCTCGGCCTCGAGTGCGATCAGTCCCGGTGGACCGTCCAGCGCATCGACGACACCGAGAATACGCGACTCGCCTTCCCATACGGGTTCGCCATACTGGCGACTCAGCGGGTCGAACCAGCGCAGCACCGATCTCGAGTCCACGAATTGGGCGAGCAGCAGGCCGCGGTCCGTGATCCGCAGCACTTGCTCCTCGTCGTCACCCAGGTCGAAACCGCCGACGGTCTGCCACAGTCCACCGCGACGCAGCAGCCAGTCATAACGGATGCCGGATCCGGAAGGCCGCCAGCGTTGCGCCATCCGCACCTCGCCGCGCTGGTCGGTTCGCCAGCTCCACACCCAGCCCGGATTCCGCTCGACCATCTCGACATGCAGATCGGGCAATTCTGCAGCATAGAGGTCCGGTTCGTATCGCCGCCGCTGGTCGCTCGCGAAAAGGATCCGTCTGTCCCGCACGTCCACGATGCGCAGCCGAAGGCGATCTTCTGCGGTCACGGCCGCAAGCGCTCGGGTCTTTCCGCTCTCCGGATGGACCAGGTCGAGGCGTTCCTCCCCGACGGAAGACGAGTGCACCAGCAGCCGATCGTCGACCCAGCGAAGCGCCTCGACATGACCGGGGAGCTCATGGCGGGCCGGATCGGCCGTTGATTCGAGTGAGGCGACCTCCACAATCGGCCCACGACTCCATGCCATCCGTTCAGCGTCGTCGTCCAGAGAAACATTCCGTCGAGGCGGATCGATCAGCCAGGAAGGCAGATCGGCAGCCTGCGGCGAAGCAGGCTGGCCAAGCAGCAGCAGGAGAACCAGCGCGCGAGTCATCCCGAGTGGACGGACAACGGGGTCGGCTTCTGATCGTCGTCGACGGCCACGAAAGTCAGGTGACCGGTCACCGCGAGTTCACGCCGGGTGTCGTACATCGTCTCCTTGAACACCTCGACCTCGACCTCGAGGCTGGTATTGCCGATCTTCGAGACCCGTCCGTTGAGTTCCACCATGTGACCGGCCGGAATGGGCTTCTTGAAATCGATCCGATCCATGGACACGGTCACCATCTTCTGTCTCGAGAATCGGGTGGCGACGATGAACCCGATCTCGTCCATCCATTCCATCAGCGTGCCGCCGAAGAGGGTCGAGTAGTTGTTGGTGGTGTTCGGAAACACCATCTTGGTGATGGACGTTTGCGAAGCGTCGATGCGTTGCTGGAATTGACTTTGCGAGGCCATCGTCTGGTCCATGAACGGGCCGCGGATTATACAAGATTAAGCCAACCCGGATTGAACACAGGAGATCCGAACCGACATGTGGATGCTGCTATGGACCATGTATTCCGTGGGCGCGGTCCCGGACGAGCCGCAGGAGATCGAGGTCGTCACGGTCGTTTCCCGCCGCACGGACCGCAGTGTCGATCTGCCCGCCAGCGTTCATGCGATTTCCGAGCAACCTGCCGCCACCCATCCGAATGAGATCTTCAGCGCCGCCCCCGGGGGCTGGATCAGTCGCGGCAGCGGACAGGAGCACCTGACCGCCCTGCGCTCGCCGGTGCTGACCGGTGCCGGCGCCTGCGGCGCGTTTCTCTACCTGGAGAACGGGATACCGGTCCGGCCACCGGGCTTCTGCAACGTCAACAACCTGTTCGAACTCATCTGGGAACGTGCGGAAGCGCACGACGTCCTGCTGGGCCCAGGAAGTGCCCTGCACGGCTCGAACGCGCTGCACGGCGCCATCAACGCCCGCATGCCGGGTCCCGGCCACTCGCGTCAGCTGCGACTCGACATCGGCGAACACGATCTGGTCACCGGCCACGTAGAACTGGGCGGCGACCAGTGGGTGGTGTCCGCCGTCGGAACCAGTTCAGGAAGCTTCCGCGCGCTCGAAGGTTACGACCAGCAGAAGCTGTATGCCCGCTACGACTTCAGCTGGCGCGGTGCGAGCGTGGAAAACTGGTTTTCGGCGACCAACCTCAACCAGGAGACCGCCGGTTTCATCCTGGGTTTCGAAAGCTACCGGGATCCCGAACTGCGCCGGGCCAACCTGAATCCTGAGGCCTACCGGGACAATCGCGCCTTCCGCGCAGCCAGCCGCTGGACCTGGGACCATGGCGACTGGTCCTTCGAACTCACGCCCTTTGCCCGATCCAACCGGATGGAATTCCTGCAGCACTTTCTCCCCGGCAAGCCGCTGGAAGAAAACGGACAGGACAGCTTCGGTGTGCAACTGCTCGCGCGACGCCAGTTCGACACCCTGGAGTTGACCGCCGGGCTTGACCTCGACCATGCGGACGGCTTTCTGAGGCAGACCCAGGACGGACCAGTGGAGGACGGCTCTCCGTTTCTGATCGCAACGCGCCCCGCCGGCGCCCATTACGATTACCAGGTGGATGCGCTGACCCAGGCCATCTACGGGGAACTCCTATGGAACCCGGTGCCCGCCTGGACGGTGGCCGCGGGCCTTCGAGCCGAGCGGACCGACTACAGTTACGACAACCGGCTCGCCGACGGCAACCTGCGCGAGGACGGAACGGCCTGCGGCTTCGGGGGCTGCCTCTACAACCGTCCCGGCGATCGCGACGACGATTTCTCGGAGATCGCCCCGAAGTTCAGCCTGAGCCGGCACTTCGACGATGGCAGTCGCGCCTATGTCCGGCTGGCGAGAGGGTTTCGCGCGCCGCAGGCCACGGAGCTGTACCGGCTCCAGCGTGGCCAGGACGTCGCCGACCTGGACAGCGAGATCCTCGACGCCGCCGAGGTCGGCTACAAGTTCTCGCAAGGCACGCTCGACGGGTCGCTCGCCCTCTTCTACATGAAGAAGGACAACTTCATCTTCCGGGACGCGGACGGCTTCAACGTGTCCGACGGCGCGACGCGGCACGCGGGCGTCGAGGCGTCGCTGGCCTGGCGGCCCGGTGACCTGTGGAAAGTGCAGGCCACGGCAACGCTGGCTGACCACAGCTACGCCTTCTCACGCGACGCCGCGCTTGGCGAGTCGATCCAGAGTGGCAACGAGGTCGATACGGCGCCCGATCGCCTCGGGCGCGTCGCCGCCACCCGTCTTGGTCTTCTTGGCGGTCGCGGAACGGTCGAGTGGATCCACCAGGGCGACTATTTCGTCGATGCCGCCAATGAACACCGCTACGAAGGCCATGACCTGTTCCATCTCAGCTGGCGGCGGCCGTTCGAGGCCTGGTCCATCGAGCTGCGCCTGGAAAATCTCTTCAATACGCGCTACGCCGAGCGGGCCGACTTCGCCTTTGGCAACTACCGCTACTTCCCCGGCCAGGGCCGCACCTGGCTGGTCAGCCTCGCCTACGACGGTTAGAGCAGTAACCGTGAAGGCATGAAGGGAAGGGACGAAGGCATGGAGAAAGGAAAAAGGGGACCTGAATTCCCGCCTAATCCGGCATGCCGAAGCGACAGCCTGCGGCGCCTTCCGAGTCCGTCATCCTCGGGCGGTGAGCCGACCCGGGATCCAGGGCTTTCTCGAGGGCGCTGAGGCGCGTTAAAGCAGGAACCATGAAAGCCATGAAAATCATGAAAGGGCCTGAATTCCCGCCTAATCCGGCATGCCGAAGCGACAGCCTGCGGCGCCTTCCGAGTCCGTCATCCTCGGGCGGTGAGCCGACCCGGGGATCCAGGGCTTCTTTGGCGGGCGCTGACGCGCATTACAACCGGAACCATGGCGCTGAGCAGCGCGCTTTGCGGACTAGAGTCGTCACCATGAAGCCTTGAAGGATCTTTTGAAGACATGAAGTTTCTTGGGGGACGGGCAGTGGCTTTGCGAGCTGTTTTCCGGGCGTAGCGTCAACGCTGGCGACGCTGTTCCCGCCTCTACCACTTATGCGTTGAAGTTATTCCCTTTTTCATGCATTTCATGGTTTTCATGTTTCCCGCTCTTGCTTGAGGCCATCCAGGAACGTCAGGACTCCGAATGATCGGGGCAGATGGCGGGGTCGCGGCACAGCCGGTAGTTCTGCAGGTGTGCCCAGGCCAGGAAAAGGGTGCCGATCAGGGTGATGATCGTCTCCCAGGTCATGCCCAGCCGCTCGTAGCCGAGCACTGCCGCAGTGATGATCATGGCCAGCCCGATCGACGCAGGCACCAGCACGCCCCAGCGCCGATGCTGCCAGCAGCCCATCACGAAGGCGACCACGCTGGTCGGCAGAATCACGAACACCAGGACCCGATGGAACTGTTCGCCATGAAGAACGCTGCCGCCGATCACCGGCAGGAAGATGAGCAGCAGCGGCGTCGCCAGACACTGCACCAGGCACAGGCCGGAGATGCCCATGGCGACGCTGTCCAGGTGGCGCAATAGCCAGTTCATCAGGCAGACGTGGGGCCTGAGCAACCGCGGCGCAAGTTTCTGCCTGCGCTGGCCCGCCCGGGTCGATCAGTCGGCACGAGAGGTGTTGAACGCATCGGCGCCCCATTCCTTGAGCTGCTCACCCAGGGCCATCGCAAAGGTCGCAAGTTCCGTCTGCAACGTGAGGATGTTGCTGGCATTGAGCGTTACATGGCCGACCTTGCGGCCTGCGCGCGGCTTCTTTCCATAGTCGTGCCAGTGCGCCTCGGGGTATTTGAGCCCGGTAGCCGGGTCCGGCATGGCCCCGATCCAGTTCAGCATCGCCGAAGCGCCCTTGGCGCGGGTCGCTCCCAGCGGCCACCCGAGAATGGCCCGCAGGTGGTTTTCGAACTGGGAAGTCACCGCCCCGTCGATCGTCCAGTGTCCCGAGTTGTGGACCCGCGGCGCGATCTCGTTCGCGACCAGGTGATCCCCGCAATCGAAGAACTCGACTGCCAGGACGCCATAATAGTCGAGCGTTTCCATGAGCTTGCGGGCATGCCGCTGGGCAAGCTCCTCCACCTTGGGCGCGTTGGCCGGCGCAAAACTGGTGACCAGAATCCCGTTCTTGTGGCGGTTCTCGGTCAGGGGGTAGAACACCAGTTCGTCATCCGACCGGACGGCAATGATGGATAGTTCCCGCTTGAAGGCGACGAAGGATTCCAGGATCAGGGGTTGGCCGCCGAGTTCCGACCAGGCGCTGTCGATGTCGGCAGGCTCCTTGATCACCGCCTGCCCTTTGCCATCATAGCCGAGCCGGCGGGTTTTCAGGACCGCCGGGAGCCCGATTTCATCGGCAGCCCTGTCCAGCTCCTCACGGCTGTCCACGGCGGCATAGGCCGGGCAGGGGATGCCCAGTTCCGTGAAAGTGTTCTTCTCGTTGAGCCGGTCCTGCGCAACGGCCAGGGCCCTGGCGCCGGGCTTGACGGGCACCTTGGCGGCCAGCCGGGCAACGGCCGCCACCGGCACGTTTTCGAAGTCCAGCGTGACGACACCACATTCATCGGCAAGCCGATCCAGGGCATCGGGGTCGTCGTAGTCGGCGACGATCAACTCGCAGAGCTGCCCGGCGCACGCATCCTCGTTCGGATCGACCACCAGGAATTCGTGCCCCAGCGGATAGCCCGCGAGCGCCATCATGCGGGCCAGCTGGCCCCCTCCGAGAATTCCTATCTTCATGATTTCCTTGGATCGGGACGGTCGAGGACCGCCTGGGTCTGGTCGGACCGATAACGGCTCAGTGCCGCGCGGATGTCCGCGTCCTCCGCGGCCAGCATGGCTGCGGCGAAGAGCGCTGCGTTGGCGGCACCGGCGGCACCGATGGCAAAGGTCGCGACCGGAATACCCTTGGGCATCTGCACGATCGAAAGCAGCGAGTCCAACCCGCTCAATGCCTTGGACTGCACCGGCACGCCGAGGACCGGCACATCGGTCTTCGCCGCCAGCATTCCGGGCAGGTGAGCCGCGCCGCCGGCACCGGCAATGATCGCACTCAGGCCCCGCTGCCTGGCCTGATCCGCATATTCGAACAGGAGGTCCGGGGTCCGATGCGCCGAGACCACCCGGGTCTCGAAGGGCACCCCAAGCTGCTCCAGCATGGATGCTGCGTGCTCCATGGTCGGCCAATCGGATGCCGACCCCATTACGATACCGACTCTGGGATTCATCGGGCCATTGTAGCGGCTGATTTGGAGCCTTGCGACGGACACGGAATGCGGGCCGCCATCCCATGGTCGGGTGTGGTAATTTCAGTGCGATCCGTGGGACCATTAGGGCCACGCCAAGCTACCCATGCGCATGGACAACAAACTCCTGGAAATATTGTGCTGCCCGGTCAGCAAGCGGCCGGTGGGCGTGCTGGACACCAAGCGACTGGACGCGCTCAACGCGGCCATCGAACAGGGCAAGGTCGAATACGTGGACGGCGAGCAGGTGGACGAGCAGCTCGATGAGGGGCTCCTCACCGACGACGGCAAGGTGATCTACGCCGTCCG
>JAWVZU010000069.1:0-14627 GCA_033722075.1 Lysobacterales bacterium | reverse complement strand
GGATTCGTCGATCTGATTTTCGAGGAGGGGGGCCGCTATTATCTCGTGGACTACAAGACCAACTTTCTCGGGGACATTTACGACGACTATGCCACTGCCCGGCTATCGGCCGCGATGAGTGCTCACAGCTACCACTGGCAATACCTGTTCTACACCCTGGCGCTGCACCGTCATCTTCGGCTCAGCGTCGGCGGGAACTATGACTATGCTCGGGATTTTGCCGGCGCCTATTACCTGTTCGTTCGCGGGATGCGCCCGGACCTGGGGAACGCCAGTGGCGTTTACCATGACCGGGTCGATCCAGACCTGATCCTGACACTGGATGACATGTTGGGAGGGGTGCCGTGATCTACGCCAATTACCTGGAACGCTGCGTGCGATCCGGACATCTCCGGCAGCTCGACTACCTGTTCGCAGACCGGCTGACCCAGCTTGCTCCGCTGGAGGGTGGGGATGCGATGCTTCGTGATGTGTTGTTCGCGACGGTGGTGCTTGCCGCTCGGGCGGTCGGGGAGGGCGGAAGTTGTCTGACCCTGGAGCGACTCGAGGATGTCTGGCCCCGGATGGAGGTGGACGACGAGCCGGTGCCTCCCCCGAAACTCGAGGCGGTACGGGCTGCGCTCGCAGCCAGTGATCTTTGTGCAAGCGAGTTGACCGACGCGCCGCTGGTCCTGCAGATGGACCGGCTCTACCTGCTTCGCTATGCGCGCTACGAGACCGATACGGCCGATCGGATGATCACCCTGGCCAGGCGACCCCCGGAACCGTTGCGTGGACGCCTGCTGCATCGGGATGATCCCGCGTGCCTGTGGCGGGAATCGAGCGGCGAAGTGAACTGGCAGGCGGTTGCCTGCGCGGTGGCGGCGAGCCGTCGTCTGGGCATCATCTCCGGCGGGCCCGGGACGGGAAAGACCCATACCATGGTGCGGCTCCTGCTGACCCTCTTGACCGAGGCGCAACTGGCTGGGGCCGACGACTGCCGCATTGCCCTGGCTGCGCCGACGGGCAAGGCAGCCCAGCGGATGGCCGAAGCGGTGCGTCAGGCGGTCGCGCCGGAGGGCGATTCGGCGGTTCGGCGTGTGCTCGAGGATCCCTGGATCGCCGAGCGGTTGCCCAGGGAAGCGGTGACCGTTCATCGGCTGCTGGGCGCCAATCCGAATCGCGGCCAGTTCCGCCACGACGAGAGCCACCCTCTGAACGTCGATACGGTGGTCGTCGACGAGGCCTCGATGCTGGATCTTCCGATCATCACACGCCTGCTGCGGGCGCTTCCGGAGCACGCCCGGCTGGTCTTGATCGGCGACCGTTCCCAGCTGGCCGCGGTCGAAGCCGGCGATGTGTTCGGCGCCCTGTTTCGCAGCAGGGACAGTGACGGCGTGAGCGAATCGATGGCTGCCGTGGTGGCCGAAGCGACAGGCGAATCCATGCCGGTGGCGTCGGATGGATCGCCACTGGCCGACTGCACCGTGGTCCTCAAGCGCGGATTCCGGACCGTAGGCGCGGTCTCGGAGCTGGCCGAGGCGGTCAATCGTGGTGACGCACGGGAGACCGTGGAGCGCTTGTCGTCCGGTGACCCCTCGATTGCGTTCTGGTCGCCGCCTTCGCGCCAGGCCCTGGCCGCTCGTATTCAGACCGACGCGGTCGCATGGTTCCGAGCCCTGCGGGAGGCGGACTCACCCGGGGCCGCCCTGGAGGCCTTGCAGCGTTTCCGGCTGCTGGCCGCGGTCAATCGCGGTCCGGCCGGCGTCGAGCAGTTGAACCGGCTGATCGAGCGTGCCCTGGCCGAGCACTACGGCTTCTACCTGGGCGAGCGGAACTACCATCTCCGGCCCATCCTGGTGACCCGCAACGACTACCGGTCGCGCCTGTTCAATGGAGATCTCGGCGTGATCTTCGACTGCGGCGAGGGGCCGCGGGCCTGGTTCGAGGTCCCGGAACGCGACGAGCGAGGCCGGGTGATGGCCGGCAGCACCCTGTTGAGCCTGCTGCCGACCGCGCTTCCAGAGCACCAGACCTGTTACGCGATGACGGTGCACAAGAGCCAGGGTTCGGAGTTCGATGCGGTCACCCTGGTCCTGCCGGAAACCGATTCGCCGGTAGTCACCCGGGAGCTCGTCTACACCGGCGTCACTCGATGCCGGCAATCCGTTGAGCTCTGGGCGAAGCCTGAAATGCTGCTGCGCGCCGTAGCCGAGCGGCCGGCGGCCCGTATGAGCGGCATCGATCAGCGCCTGTTGACTTTAGCTGGATCCGATTAACCTTTCTTTAATCCCTGTTCCTGTATATTTCATCCTGCACTCGCTAACGAAGAAACCCTCGACCCCCGGCACGGGGTTTGGCAGATCGAGACACGGTCATCGGGGCAAAATTCGGCTCAAGTGAGGAATTCGTGCAGAATCCTCCTTGAGCCTTTCTTTTTGTGGAGCCCCACACAGGACAGTGGACCTATGAAAGTACTGGTTATCGAGGACAATCCGGACATTGCAGCCAACATCGGTGACTACCTGGAAGATCGGGGGCACGTAGTGGATTTCGCCGGTGATGGCGTGACCGGTTTGCACCTCGCCGTGGTAAACGACTTCGACGTCATCGTGCTGGACCTGATGCTGCCGGGCATGGACGGGCTGGATGTCTGTCGAAAACTGCGGGAGGAAGCGCGCAAGAACACGCCGGTGCTCATGCTCACGGCCCGCGATACTCTGGAAAACAAGCTGCAGGGCTTCAAGACCGGCGCCGACGACTACATGGTCAAGCCCTTCGAGCTCCAGGAGCTCGAAGCCCGGCTGCAGGTATTGGCCCGTCGCGGCAAGGCCGTTCAGCCGAGGGTCCTGCAGGTGGCCGACCTGGAGTTCAACCTGGATACGCTCGAGGTTCGGCGGCAGGGCAAGGAAGTCCAGCTCAACCCGACCGGGCTGAAGCTCCTGCGCAGTCTCATGGAAGCCTCGCCGTCGGTCGTTTCCCGCGAGGAACTCGAACTTCGTGTGTGGGGCGAAGAACTCCCCGACAGCGACAGTCTGCGGGTCCATATCCACAGCCTGCGCAATGCCATCGACAAGCCTTTCGATGCACCCCTGATCCAGACCCGACACGGCATCGGCTATCGCCTGGTAAGTCCCAGCCAGTCTACCTGACCCGATGCGGTTTCGGCGGCGCCTAAGATCCAGGATCATCATCTCGTTCCTGTTGTTCGGAACGCTGCTTAGCGGTCTCTTCGCGCTGACTGCCATGGGCATGCGGCAGTACCTGGAAAACGCGCTGATCAACGAAACATTGGTCAGCGACCTCGACGAGTGGCTGGACCAGATCCAGGCCGGTGCTCCGGCCGAGGACATCGGTTTTTCTTCCCGCTACTATGCCTGGACGGGCCGTCCGGAATGGGCTCGCGCGCGGATGCCCTCGGCGTTGCCGGAAGACATCGATCTGCGGGACCGGATCTTCGAGTTGATGGCACTGCCCAGCGGCATTCACTCGGTGCAGACCGAGGAGCACAGCTACAAGGTGGCGGTCGACAAGCGAACCGACGTCTGGGGCTATGTGTTCTACGATTCCACCCCCAATCCTCGCGAGCGCTACCTCCTGCTGGGTGTGCTGGCGGGCACATTCTTCGTCATTTCGCTGCTGGCGCTGTTCCTCGCGCGCTGGTCCTCGAAGCGGGTCATGGCGCCGGTGTCGGACCTGGCGCGGCGGATCGCCGGGATGGGCGATCACATCCACCCGGAACCGCTGGCGCCCAATTACGCCGACGACGAGGTCGGCCAGCTGGCTGGCGCGCTCGACGAGTATGCCGAGCGGCTCACGGCGTTGGTCATCCGCGACCAGGAATTCAATGCCGACGTCAGTCATGAACTGCGCACGCCGCTGGCGGTCATCAAGAGCGCCACGGAGCTGCTCATGGCCCAGCCCGACGTCGACGAGAAGACGCTCACGCGGCTGACCCGAATCGAGCGGGCGGCAAAGCAGTCTACCGAGCTCACCGAGGCGCTGCTGCACCTCGTCCGGGCCGAGCGGTCCGCACGAAGTACCGGCGAATATTTCCGGGTCGACAAGATCGTCGAAGAGGTGATCGACTTCAAGAAGAGCCAGCTCGGTCGCAAGCCGGTCGATGTGCACCTGACCATCACCGAGTCGTTCCTGGGGTGCGCGCCCGACGCCGTGATCGCCGTTTCCCTGGGCAATCTCATCGGCAACGCCTTCAAGTACACCCCCCAGGGAAGCGTGGACATCACCGTCGGTGGGGGTCGCGTGGTGGTCGAGGATACGGGGCCCGGCCTGGAGGATGACGAACTTCAGCGGGTCTTCACCCGGCATTACCGAGGATCATCGGCCTCGGGGAAGGGCTCCGGGCTGGGGCTGGCCATCGTGCGTCGCTTCTGCGAACTCTACGACTGGCAGGTCAGCATCGAGCCGCGCGCCGAGGGTGGGCTCCGGGCCACCCTGGCCTTCAGCCCCGAAACGATCCGGGAACCACGGGCCAAACCCAAGCAAAGGTCAACGACATGAAGCACAGACTCGCCGCGTTCTTCTGCCTCCTCCTCGCTGTCGGCGCCATGCCGGCATCGGCCCAATTGCTCTACGAGGAGGGAAAGCACTATTTCGAACTGGAAAATCCGCAACCGACCGACGGCGACGGGCCGGAAGTCATCGAGTTCTTTTCCTATGGATGCCCGCATTGCTACGAGTTCGAGCCTGCCTTGAACGAGTGGCTTGAAAGCAAACCGGAGGCGGTCAGCTTCTATCGCCTGCCGACGGGCCTGGGGCGGGACATTTTCGAGCGGATGTCAGCCGCCTACTACATCGCCGAGGAACTTGGCGTGGCGGAGCAGATTCACACACCGCTGTTTGAGGAAATTCACGAAAAGCGCAACCGGCGCATCGTCAGCCTGGAAGGGCTGGCCGAATTCCTCGCCCGCTTCGGCGTGTCCCGCCAGGACTTTCTCGACGCACTGAATTCGGATCGGGTACAGCAGCGCTTCGCGGCCGGCGAGTCCAAGGCGCCAGCCTACGAAATCATGGGCGTTCCAACCCTGGTCGTGAATGGCCGTTATCGGGTCACCCGCGGCGAACACGTGACCAGTTTCGACCAGATGCTGGACATCGTCGACTTCCTGCTCGACCAATAACCTAGCCCGGAGCCATTACCGGGGTGACCCGGTGGCGCAGGTTGTCCAGTCGGTGGTAGCGGTCCGGTGCGATGAGTTCCACCCGAATCAGGTACTCCTGGCCCGGCCGGAATCCTTCGAAGGCCGGCGTGTGGACGACGAAACGTCGCTGTCCCGCGCGCACGGTGAGTTCCCGCACAAAGGGCTTGCTTCCGGGCCGCTCGAAACTGACCCGCAGGACCGAGAGTTCGGTCACCTTGCGCACGCTGCGAAGCTCGAAGACGTACGCGCCCCGGCCGTCCGGATCGGCAAAAAGCGCGGCGTGCTGGACGGCAAAATAGAGGGAGTGGGTACGTACCGGCGCGCGGGAGCAGGCCGCCAGCGCGGTTGCCGCGAGCAGCAGGCAGGTGATCGCAGCGGTTCGGGCGGATCTCACAGGTACTGGTTGGCCAGCAAGCGCAATTGACTGCGTTCCGGTTCGCGCAGGAGCGGGGCGACCAGCGACATCACCTGATAGACCGCCGGCGAGAGGTCCGCCTCGGGGTGTCGCTCCGGAGAGCGGATGGTGCTGAAATTGAGCCAGTAGGTCGCCAGTACTGCGATATTCACCGCGGAGGCTTCGATTTCCGCTTCGTCGGCCTGCAGTATCCCGGAGCGCCGCAGGCCGGACAGCACGGCCTGGGAACTCTCTATCTTCTGGCGAATGATGTAGTGGAAATGAATCCGCAGGGAACGGTTGCTCTGGGTCAGGTCCACCAGGTTGCGATACAGAAAGCGATATTCCCAGATCAGTTCGAAGATGAGGTGCAGGTAGAACCAGGTGTCATCCATCGACATCTGGCGATCTTCCGGCGCCAGGAGGAGCCCTTCCATCTTCTTCTTGAAGGACTCGAAGAGCTCCAGAATGATCTCGTCCTTGTTCTTGAAATGGTAATAGAGATTGCCCGGACTGATGTCCATCTCGTCGGCAATGTGGTTGGTGCTGACTCGAGTGACTCCTTCCTCGTTGAACATCCGCAGGGACGTCACGAGGATGCGCTCGCGGGTCTTCATCGTCCTACCCGCTTCATTGAGCGGTTGATGACCGGCCGGGCCAGGTTCGCGGGCTAATCGCCGGCGAGGCGATCGACCAGGTCGACGTAGCGTTGCTTGGCTTCGTCCTGGGCGGTGCCCTGCAGGCGTTCCCATGCCTCATATTTGGCTACGCCCACGAAATCGAAGAACCCGGGCTTCTCACCCTGGACGTCGCCTACGCTGCCCTGCTTGTAGAGGGCATAAAGCTCCAGCAGCGTGTCGTTGTCCGGACGCTCCGGAAGTTTTTTGGCCCGTTCCTGAGCGGCTTCAAATTGTTGATCTAGTTCGGACATCGGGATCCCCCAGCCAGCTTGCTGAACCATTTCTCACCAAGAGGTTCGCTTTTATCACGGCCTCGCCGACGGGCGCAACCCAATGACTGGAGTTCCGGGCGGGCTCCGGCTATCTTAGCCGACAGCTTGCATTTGACGATGCGTCCAGGGATCAACTTCGGGAGGAAGCAAGACCATGAACTATTTCGTGACGGGTGCGACCGGATTCATCGGCCGGAATCTGGTGCTGAAACTCCTCCAGAGAAGGGGCAAGGTCTACATCCTGATGCGCCGGGGATCGAAGGAGAAGCTCCAGGCGCTCAAGGATTCCGCCGGCACTGCCGCGGATCGGATCATCCCGGTCTATGGAGACCTCACCAAGTCCAATCTCGGCGTTGGCAAGAAGAAGCGCGAGGAACTCGAGGGCAACATCCGGCATTTCTTTCATGTCGCGGCGATCTACGACATGAAGGCCGGCGGGGAGGAACAGCGCGCCGCCAACGTGGATGGAACGCGCAACGCGATCGACCTGGCCGAGGCGGTCAAAGCGCGCTGCTTCCACCATGTCAGCTCCATTGCCGCGGCTGGGCTCTACAGCGGGGTGTTCCGCGAGGACATGTTCGAAGAGGCGGAAAACCTCGATCATCCCTATCTGCGGACGAAACACGAGTCCGAGGGCATCGTGCGTGAGAAATGCACCATTCCCTGGCGGATCTACCGCCCGTCGATGGTCCTGGGGCACTCCCAAACCGGCGAGATCGACAAGATCGACGGGCCCTATTATTTCTTCAAGCTCATCCAGAAGATGCGGGATGCCCTGCCGCCGTGGATGCCGACGATCGGTATCGAGGGTGGCCGCCTCAACATGGTTCCGGTGGACTTCGTGGTGGATGCCATGGATCACATCGCTCACAAGCGCGGATTGGACGGGCAGTGTTTCCACCTGACCGATCCCCATCCGATGCGGGTCGGTGAAGTGCTGAACACCTTCGCCCGGGCCGCTCATGCCCCCGAGATGACCATGCGGATCGACGCGCGGATGTTCAGCTTTGTCCCGTCCTCGGTGAAGCAGGGCATGGCGATGTTCCCGCCGGTTCGGCGCATCACCAACATGATCCTCGAGGACCTCGGGATCCCGCGCGGCGTCTTGTCCTTCGTCAACTACCCGACGAAGTTCGATTCGCGCAATACGGAGACTGCGCTGAAAGGAACAGGCATCCGCGTGCCCAAGCTCGAGGATTACGCCTGGCGCCTCTGGGACTATTGGGAGCGGCACCTCGATCCCGACCTGTTCATCGACCGGTCGTTGAAGTCCCAGGTTGAAGACCGGGTCATCGTGGTGACCGGCGGTTCATCGGGCATTGGCCGGGCTACGGCCAATATGGTGGCCGAAGCCGGAGCCAAGACCGTCATCGTGGCTCGCAAGGTCGAAGAGCTCGAAGAGACGAAGGCGGAGATCGAGGAAAAGGGCGGAGAGTGTCACTACTACGTGGCCAATCTGACCGACATGGAAGCCTGCGACCAGTTGATCGACAAGATCATGGAGGACCATGGCCAGATCGATGTCCTGGTCAACAATGCCGGACGTTCCATTCGGCGCTCGATCGCGCTGTCCTTCGATCGCTTCCATGATTTCGAGCGGACCATGCAGCTCAACTATTTCGGCGCCCTGCGACTGATCATGAGGGCGCTGCCGCACATGATGAAACGCAAGGCCGGGCAGGTGATCAACATCTCCTCGATCGGAGTACTGAGCAACGCGCCGAGGTTCTCGGCCTACGTGGCATCCAAGGCTGCTCTCGACTCGTTTTCACGATGCGCGGCGTCCGAGTTCGCGGACATGGGCATTTCCTTTACAACGATCAACATGCCGCTGGTCCGCACGCCCATGATCGCGCCGACCAAGATCTACCGCAACGTGCCGACCATCAGCCCGGAGGAAGCAGCCGAGATGGTCCAGGAGGCGATCATCAAGAAGCCGCAGCGCATCGCGACGCGCCTGGGGATCTTCTCGGCCGTTCTGCATGCGCTGGTTCCGAAGTCGACGCAAGTCGTCATGAATACGGCTTTCCGGCTGTTCGGTGACTCTGCGGCGGCGAAAGGCGAACGAGGTTCCAAGGATGAACGGCCCTCGACGGAACAGATTGCCTTCGCGTCCCTGATGCGGGGCATTCACTGGTAGGCAAAAAAGAAAGGCCGGAAACCCGAAGGTTTCCGGCCCGAGGCGTCGTGCCACCGATCGGAGGGGAGGGGGCCCTACGACAGCAGCGTAGCGTGGCACTTCGCCAAAATCGTCCTTGACTGGCTCCATCCGTGGAACGCGTCTTGGTCCTTAAGACCCGGACTGCTTCCGTGCAACCGTTGGTCGGACCGCTGCCTGCCCGACCGTGAACCAATCAGCTGGAAGTCTTTTTCTTCGCAGCCGTCTTTTTCTTCTTCGAAGCGCTGGCTTTCTTGGTGGTCTTCTTCGCCGTCGTCTTCTTTGCGGTGCTGGAACCGCTTTCCTTGCGGTTGTACTCGTCGACCGCCTTCTGCAGTTCCTCGACCCGCTTGGTCAATTCCTTGACGTCCTTGGCGGTCGGGACACCGAGGCTGTTCAGCGCCCGTGCGACCCGCTCTTCGAAGATCTTCTCGAGCTTGTCCCACGACTCGGTCGCGCGACCACGCACCTGGCTGACGGTGCCTTCCACGGCGCCGCGCACCTCGTGCACTCGGCTGGTCGTCGACTTCCGGGTCTTGGATTCGAGTTCCATCCCTTCCTTGACCAGCGCGTCGAAGATCTTGCCGCCTTCTTCCTGCGCCTTGGCAAAGGCGCCGAGCCCGGCGAGCCAGATCTGACCTGCAGATTCCTTGATGACCTGAGCAGTGCTTTCGCCCTTCTCGGCCTTCTTCTTGGAAAGTTTCTTGAGTTTCTTTTCGGCCATTTGCCTAATCCTCCAATAACAAGCGTTGCTGTCGTTATGAGTGCAGGATAAGGGCAGGGATTAGAACAAACACACTAGGATTGCGCGTGGCGGCTGAGCAGGGCGAAAAGCAGTAAATCTGGTACTTTCCCGCGCCCCGTCGGCCGACTAAGCTGGGCGCCATGGAAGGAGAATTCAAGGCAACCGACCGCAGTACCGTGCGCCGGGTCGCAGAACGCGGCTCCCATGATCGCGCCCGTGCCTATGCCATTCTGGACGAGGGCCTGGTCTGCCACGTCGGGCTGACCGGCAGCGAGGGGCCGGTGGTCATTCCCATGGGCTATGCGCGTGACGGAGACGATCTTCTGCTGCACGGATCGGTGGCCAGCCGGCTCATGCAACGGATCGCCGCGGGAGCAGAGATCTGTGTCGGCGTGACCCTGTTGGATGCCCTGGTCCTGGCCCGATCGACCTTCCACCATTCCATGAACTACCGGTCCGTGGTGATCTTCGGACGCGGGGCGAGGGTCGACGACGAGGCGGAAAAACGCCGCTGCCTTGATCGGCTCGTGGAGCATCTCGTTCCGGGCCGGTCGGTGGAGGCGCGCGCGCCCAACAGGAAGGAGCTGGCGGCTACGCTGCTGGTCCGGTTACCCCTGGAGGAGGCCAGCGTGAAGATCCGCAGCGGTCCGCCCTCGGACAATCACGCGGACCAGGGCCTGCCCATCTGGGCCGGCCTGATCCCGCTGGAGACCACGCCGGCCGCTGCCGTGCCGGACGAACTCAACCAGGTCCAGACGCCCGCCTACGTTGCAAACTATTCCCGGAAGGGCGGTTAGCTCGATACACGAGGCTGGCCCGGCTTGATCGGTGTCGTTTCGACGACTTCGTTGCCGGCGACGGCGAACAGGCGATCGGTCGGGTCCGGCCGGATGTCGTGACCGCCGGTGAACACGCCGAAGGCGGGGAGGATGGTGCTGTCGGTCCGTACCCAGAACACCGGGACCCGGAGCGTCGCCGGGCCGTCCTGGAGCTTCAGGGTGGGATGCACGTGGCCGCCGATCGGAAAGCCCGGGTGCTCGCCGCGGGGGTCGTGGACGAAACAGAACGGCTCCTCGACGATCTGCTGGTGAGGCACCATGTTCCATTGGTCGATGATGTCCTCCATGCCGCGGTCGTGGTTGCCCAGGACCACGTCGATCTGCAGCTCTCCGTAGCGCCCGCGCCAGTGCTGGAAACGCTGCACCCAGCGGTCGAGGGCGCGCGGCTTGGTGTGCACCAGGTCGCCGAGGATGACCAGGCGGTGAGGCTTGTACTCGCTGATCAGATGCTCCAGGCGTGACAGGTCTTCCTGGAGGACGCTGGCGGGAATGGGGATGCCGTGATCCCGGAAGACCTGGTCCTTGCCGAGGTGCAGATCCGACAGGAGCAGGGTGTGGCGACGGGGCCAGTAGAGCGCCCGCTCCGGAAGGAATCGCAGCGATTCGTTCGCAATGAAAACCTCCAGACTCACGACGCGCGCTCCAGTGCCCTGGCGGCACGCCGCACCCGCGCCGCCCAGTCCTCCGAAGAAAGGGAGTGACGCAGCCGGTCGGCCCACAGGGGAAACGCGAGCGGTGTCAGCCGCTCGGTATGGGTCAATACCAGCGCCATGGACTCGATCTGCTCCAGGGCCTCACGCATGCGGCGAAACTCAAGCTCCCCCTCGAGGACTTCCTGCCGGGCCTGTGCGAGCAGCGGATTCCCGGCGTCAAAGCGACAAAGTACATCGTAGATGAGTCCACTGGAAGCCTGAATCTGTCGCGCGGTCTTGGCCTGGCCCGGGTAGCCCTGGAAGACCAGGCCGGCAATCCGGGCAATGTCGCGGAACTTGCGGCGGGCCATTTCGGAAGCGTTCATGGCCGCCAGCATGTCCTCCATGAGGGACGTCGTGTCCAATGCCCTGCGGAGCAGGCTCTCGGTGACCTCGAAGGGTTTCGGGCTGGCGAGTTCGAAGCCATAGTCGTTGGCCGAGAGAGTAAAGCTCGCCGGGCGCAGGCGGCCGAATCGGTAGGCGACCAGTGCCGCAAGACCCTCGTGAACCAGGCGGCCCGCGAAGGGGTAGATGAACAGGTGGCTGCCTTCGCGGCTCGTGGCAGTTTCGGCGATGAGCCGTCCCGGCCCGGGGAGTTCGGAGCGTTCGCACTGCAGTTCGAGCAATTCGCGCACGGTCGCCAGCTCCGGGCCGAGATCGCTCGCGGTGCGGGCGTCCTCGAGGATTTCCAGGACCGCGTCGGCCAGTTCCGTGGAAAGCGGCAGCCGACCGCCCAACCATCGAGGGACCGTATTGGGCCTGGTCCCCCTGGCGAGCCGCACCTGGGCGGCCATGTCGCGGACCCGGACCAGTTCCAGGTTTCGTCCCGCGAACTGGAACCGGTCGCCCGGCTTGAGGCGGGCGATGAAGCTCTCCTCGACCAGTCCCAGCATGCCGCCGCGAACCCAGCGCACGGCGATGGCGGAGTCGCTGGTAATCGTCCCGATGGACATCCGGTGGAGCGTACCGATGCGCTTCGAAGCGCCCCGGCAGACGCCGTTCTCGCAGACGATCTTGTGATAGGCGGGATAGGTCTGCAGCGTGTCTCCGCCGTGCTCGACGAAGGCGACGGCCCAGTCCAGTTGCGCCTCCGAGAGCGTCCTGTAGCTGTAAGTGTCCCGGATCTCCGGGAGAAGCTCGGCTTTCCGGAAACCGCCGCCGAGCGCGCGGGTGACCAGAAACTGGGCCAGCACGTCGAGACACTGGAGTGGCACTTGCCTTGGTTCAATCGAACCGTCGCGGACCGCGCGTCGCGCTGCGGCCACCTCGATCAATTCCAGCGCGTTGGTCGGCACGCACAGGACGCGGCT
Organism: Lysobacterales bacterium; assembly: GCA_033722075.1. Lineage (GTDB taxonomy): Bacteria > Pseudomonadota > Gammaproteobacteria > Xanthomonadales > SZUA-38 > JAWVZU01. The sequence continues at coordinate 2,396 of JAWVZU010000069.1, read as the reverse complement.
GACCGCACCCGGCTGATGCCCGCTCCGCCCGGCGCGCTGCATCAGGCGGGCGATGCCCTTGGGGCTGCCGACCTGGATGACCTGGTCTACCGGCGAGAAGTCGATGCCCAGGTCGAGGCTGGACGTGGCGACGACACAGCGCAGTTCCCCGGCGGCCAGGCGGGTCTCCGTGGACTGCCGAAGCGCCCGGTCGATGGAACCGTGATGCAGCTCGACCCGCTCGGCCCAGCCGGCCGCACAGGATTGGATGGCCTGGAACCAGAGTTCGGCCTGGTTCCGGGTGTTGGTGAACAGCAGTGTCGTCTGCGCATTCGAAAGTCTCTCGAGCACCTGCGGCAGCAGCTTGATGCCGAGGTGGCCTGCCCAGGGAAAGCGCTCGATGCTGGCGGGACGCAGCGATTCGATCTCGATGCGCTTGGGGACCAATCCGCGGATCAGCCGTCCCGCTCGTGTCGGGCCCAGCAAGGCCTGCATGGCTTCATCAAGGTTGCCCAGGGTAGCCGACGAGCCCCAGATGCGCAGGCGAGGGTTCAACGCCCGCAGCCGGGCCAGGCACAACTGCAGCAGGACGCCGCGCTTGTTGCCGACCAGTTCGTGCCATTCGTCGATGAACACGGCCTTGAGGCGGGACAGGCGCCGGTCGGCATCCGCGTAGGAGACCATCAAGGCCAGGCTTTCCGGCGTCGTCACCAGCGCCGGCGGCGGCTTGCGGCGGTGGCGAGCCCGGATCGAAGCGGATGTGTCACCGGTCCGCGTTTCTACCGACCAGTCCGCCTCGATGGGCGCATTGAGATTGCGCGTCGTGTCCGCAGCGAGCGCACGCAGGGGCGTGATCCAGAGGTAGGCGCCGGGTCCGGGCGGATCGTCCACGGACTCCAGCAGCGGCCCGCCCCAAAGCGCCAGCGTCTTGCCCGTGCCGGTCGGCGCGTGGACGATCCCGCTTTCGCCCGCCAGGTAGGCCTCCCAGGCCTCTCGCTGAAAGTCGAACGGCGTCCAGCCGCGAGACTCGAACCAGCGTTCCAGAAAACTAGAGGTCATCGGGAAGCAACCTGCGGACCTCGCTGAGGCGATCGGCTTCGCCAGCGGATAAATCCCGCCGCCAGCGCGCAATGCGCGGAAACCGCAGGGCGATGCCTGACTTGTGACGGCTGGAGGGATTGATGCCCTCGAAGGCGAGTTCGAATACCTGCACCGGCTCGACGGCGCGCACCGGACCGTAGCGTTCGACCGTGTTTCGCCGGATCCAGCGGTCCAGCTCGGAAATCTCCCGGTTGTCCAGTCCGGAATAGGCCTTGGCGATGGGCACCAGCTGGTTGTCGTCGGTCCAGAGCGCCAGGGTGTAGTCGGTGTAGAGGTTGGAGCGACGACCGTGCCCGGGCTGGGCATAAATCATCACCGCATCGATGGTGTACGGATCGACCTTCCACTTCCACCAGTCGCCGCGACGCCGGCCGACCCGATAGGGCGAGTCCCGGCGCTTCAGTACGAAGCCCTCGACCCCTCGCTCGCGGGCCGAATCACGCTGTTCGGCGAGTTTGTCCCAGGTCTCGGCAAAAACCTGGTCGGAAAGCCGGATCCGCTCCGAATCCAGTTCGTCGATCAGCTCGCCCAGCCGCTCGCGACGACGATGCAGCGGCCAGCTTCGGACGTCTTCTCCGGCGTCTTCGAGGAGATCGTAGGCCAGCAGCGCCGCCGGCGCGCGTGCCAGCACTTTCGGTCCGACCCGCTTGCGCCCGATGCGCTGCTGAAGCACGGCGAAGGGCAAAGGGGTCGCGTCGCGCCACGCCAGGATTTCCCCGTCGATGACCGTGCCTTCCGGCAACTGGTCCGCGGGCTCTTCGATTTCCGGAAAGCGGCCCGTCAGCTGGTCCTCTCCCCGGGACCATAGAAACCGGCGGCCGTCGCGACGGATCAGCTGCGCGCGGATACCGTCCCATTTCCACTCGGCACTCCACTCGGCCGGATCGCCGAGCGCTTCGGCCGGCCCTTCCAGCGGCGAGGCCAGGAAGAAGGGATAGGGCGTCGACGGGTCCGGCGGCCCCGGTTGATCGGAAACCAGTTGCTCGAAAGCCGCACCCGAAGGCTTCCAGTCGCCCATGAGCCGGTGGGCGATCAGGGTCGAGTCCTGGCCGGACAGCGCAGCCAGGGCACGGGTGACCAGGCGACGGGAGACCCCGACTCGAAAGGCGCCGGTGATCAGTTTGTTGACCAGGAACCGTTCCGGCGCCTCGAGTTCGGTCCACCACTTCGTGATATGCTCGCGCTTCTGCTCCTCGTCCAGCTCGGCCAGCGGGGCGATGCGCTTTTCGATCCATGCATGCAGCGGGATCTCCGGTGCCGCGTCGGTCGGATCATCCAGCAGCAGGGCGATCGTCTCGGCGAGATCGCCAACGGCG
>JAWVZU010000068.1:0-14693 GCA_033722075.1 Lysobacterales bacterium | reverse complement strand
TAGTCGATCTCGTTGTCGAAGACGAACAGCCCGAAGGTGACGTTGCTGCGGTCGAACTGACCGTTGTAGCGCAGCTCGTTGCTCCACTGCTCCGTGTCCAGGAAAGCCGGTGCATGGAAGAGCCAGACCGGCTGGGCGTCGATATCACTGACCGACTCCGCATTGTATTCGCGCCAGCCGAAGATGTTGGTGATGGTGCCGTTGCCCCAGTCCACGGACCAGTTGGTTTCCCAGGTGAACAGGTCCTTCTCGAAATCGAAAAAGCCGGGTTCGTCGATCGAGAAGTTGAAACTGTCGCGGTCGAAGTTCGCGAAGGCCGCGGGAATACCCAGGCCATTGGTATGCGACTGGGACGCCGGCCCGTCGCCATCCGATTCCAGGTGTTCCCAACGAAAGACCATGTTGACACGGTCGTTGAGATCCCAGCTCAGGACCGGCCGGAAGATGGTCGTGTTGCTCTCCCCGTGATCCTCGCCATTGAACTCGTTCTCGAACCAGCCGTCGTCGGAGTTGTGGTAGATGCTAAGACGGCCGCCGAGGTTGTCACTCAGCGGGCCGGAAACGCTGGCCATATAGTACTGGCTGAGGCCGCCGTCGCCCCCGCCGTCGATGGCACCTCGGGCTGAGAACTCGAGTTGCTCGGTCGGCCTCTTGGTGTTGATGAGGATCGCCCCACCGGTCACGTTACGGCCGAAGAGCGTGCCTTGCGGGCCTCGCAGCACCTCGATGCTGGCAATGTCGAACATGTCCAGGACAAGCCCGTTGTTGACTCCGATGTAGACCCCATCGACGAATACGCCGACGGTTGGATCGATCGAAGGAATCGAGCTGTTGATGCCGAGGCCGCGGATCGAGAAATTCGCGGTGCCCTTGATCGTTCCGATGTCATCGGTGGCGACGTTGGGCATGGCCACCGCAAGATTGGTCATGTCCCGGATCTTCAGACTTTCCAGCTGGTTGGCGTTGTAGGCGCTGACCGACAGCGGAACGTCTGTTGCGAGTTCTTCCCTTTTCCGGGCCGTGACGACGATCTCCTCGAGGAGACCGGAAGAACCCTGTGACTGAGTCTGGCCTTGCACCATGGCCGGCGCGGTTGCGGCAAGCACTGCGGTAATCACAAAGGCAAGACTGGATTGGCGACGGCAAAGGCCGTCCTTGCTACGAGTTACGAGAGCCATGTGTTCCCCCTCATCGGCTACGGACTCTTTGGATCAGGTACACCTGATTGTAGCCCCACGCGACAAATGTTGCACTTCCGTCAAGGCCGATCCTCGGACGATTCCTCCTCAGGCTCCAGTACACGGAAGTCCCGGTATTCGACGGTGGTCACCGCCTCCCGGAGCACCTGCTCGTAATGGTCCAGCCGATTCAGGGCCTGATCACCGGTAATGCCGCTGGTTCCGCTATTGACCACCGTGGCCATGGGCTTGCCCAGCCGCGACCCGGTCGTTCGCTTTTTCATGCGGCGAACCCAGTCGGCGCGCCGCTCGAGGGCCTCCAGGTCGCCATAGGTCTCGCGCAGTTCGGCCGCGCGTGAATTGGCGGCCATCACGGACGAATCGGACAGCTTGTCCAGCACCTCGGCCAGGCGTTCGGTGACCTTCCGGTTGTTGCGTTCGTTGGCAAGCAGCAGCCACGCCGCACCCTCGACCGGATCCGCTTGGGTACCGACTCCACCCAGGTACATCAATCCGACCTTGTACTGGGCCGTCTTGCTTCCCCAGAGCGAGGCGCGTTGCAGCAGTTCCAGGGCATGCTCGTCGAATCCCTTCTTGAAGCTCTGCATGGCTTCGCAATGGAAATAGACATCGGGATAGATGTCGAGCGGGGAATCCTCGCACAGGAAGTCCTCCTGTGGATTGGCCGATGCTGCGGCAGCAAAGAGCATTGAAAGCGCAATTCCCGCAACCTGGCAAAGCAAGGATTTCCGCGCTCCGGAAGGCATGGATGGAAACCGTGCCAAATGCGCCGTGGCAAGACAAGGCCGGATGGTCATGGCCCGTGCCATCCGAGACGCGATGTGTTCCAATCGCGACCGATTCGACAAGCTGGGGGATCAATGGAGCATTTTCGCCGCCTCGCGGCTTCGTCCCGGATTGTGTTTCCGGGCCTGCTGGTCGCGCTGGTCATCGCCCTGGCGTCCGGTTTCGTCTCCGAGCACTACGGCGGCCCGACGCTGCTCTACGCACTGCTTCTGGGCATGGCGTTGAATCATCTTTCCGCCGAACCGTGTTGTCAGCCCGGAATCGCCTTCGCAGCGCGTCCGGTCCTGCGTCTCGGGGTTGCCCTGCTCGGTGTGCGCATCACCTACGATCAGTTGCTGGAGCTGGGTCCCCGGCCTATCGTGCTGGTCCTGGTGGGGGTGCCCCTCACGATTGCGTGCGGTCTGCTGCTGGCAAGACTCCTCGGACGACGCAAGCGGTTTGGGGCCCTGACCGCCGGGTCCGTGGCGATCTGCGGGGCTTCCGCCGCCATGGCCATCGCCAGCGTACTGCCCAGGCACAAAGGGTCGGAACGAGAGCTCGTTTTCACGGTCATCGGCGTCACCACGCTTTCCACCGTCGCCATGATCCTCTACCCCATCCTGGCCTCGGCCCTTGGACTGGACCCGGTTACCTCCGGAATCTTCATTGGCGCCACCATCCACGACGTCGCCCAGGTCGTCGGCGCCGGATATCTGCTGGGCGACCAGGCCGGCGACACGGCGACCTTCACCAAGCTGCTGCGGGTCGGGATGCTCGTACCGACGGTCCTGGTCATTTCCGTGGTGATGGCCAGGCGGGAACCGGCGGAGGGGAAACGACCGCCGCTGCTCCCGGGATTCCTGGTGGGTTTTCTGGTACTCGTCGGGCTCAACAGCGCCGGGTGGATTCCGATGGAGGTCCAGCAGCCGCTGACCCAACTCTCGCGCTGGTGCCTGGTTACGGCCATTGCGGCGATCGGGATCAAGGCATCGGTCCGGGAGTTGATGGAGCTTGGCTGGACCCCGCTGGTCATGCTCATGGCAGAGACGATCTTTCTCGCGGCGCTGGCGCTCGCGATCCTGCTCCTATTCTAACTCGCCCCGCCGGAATCCCTTGAACCTTCGGAGCAGGCATGCCTCATAAGAACTGAGGCCCATGAAAAACCCCGATCTGAAACAAATTCGAGATCGCCTCGAGGAACGGCGAGAGGAACTGCAGCACATCGCCCGTAGCGGGGATGAGGCCGCCGGCGTGGTGGAGCTCGATCAGACCCGGGTCGGACGCCTGTCACGGATGGACGCGATGCAACAGCAGGCCATGGCTCGCGCCACCCGGGAACGGCGCAAGGCCGAACTCAAGCGCATCGATGCGGCACTGGAGCGGATCGATGAGGACGACTACGGCTTGTGCGTCGAATGCGGAGACGAAATTGCCGCCGCCCGGCTCATGCACGACCCCTCGGTCGCGCTGTGCATCGACTGCGCCGAGCAGCAGGAGCGCTAGTCGAAACCCGTCATCCCCACCAGGGAATCAGCGCATAGCCTTTGCCTTGGGCCCATCAGGTCTCCCCGGCTTCGGCCAGCTCTGCCTCGATCCAACGATCGATCTTGTTCTCCAGGATCTGCAGCGGCAGGGCGCCGGTTCCGATCACCTGGGCGTGGAATTCGCGGATGTCGAAGTGCTCGCCCAGCGTTTCTTCCGCGCGGGCGCGCAATTCCGAGATCTTCAACTGCCCCACCTTGTAGGCCAGCGCCTGGCTCGGGATCGCAATGTAGCGCTCGGCCTCGGAGACCCGGCGGGTTTCGCCGGCCGCCGAGTTCTGCTCCATGTAGTTCAGCACGTCTTCGCGGGTCCATCTCTTGTAATGCAGGCCCGTATCGACGACCAGCCGAATGGCCCGCCAGAGTTCCGCGTTTAACGCGCCGTAATACTGGTACGGATCGGTGTAGACACCGAGCTCCTTGCCCAGCGATTCCGCGTACAGGCCCCAGCCCTCGGTGAAGGCCGTGTAACCCCCGAAGCGGCGGAACTTGGGCAACTCGTCCAGTTCCTGCTGAATCGCCAGCTGGAAGTGATGGCCGGGTATCGCCTCGTGCAGGTACAAGGACTCGACACCCCAGATGGGACGCGAGCTCAGGTCATAGGTGTTGACGTAGAAGACCCCCGGGCGGGATCCGTCGGAAGCCGGGCGCTGGTAGGACGCCGCCGACGCTGACTGGGCACGGAATGCCTCGACCGGCCGAATCTCGAAGCCGGCCTTGGGCCGCAGGCTGAACAGGTCGTCGACCTTGGCGTCGACCACCTCTCGGAGGTCTTCGTAGGCCTGCATCAGCGTTTCCTCGGTCTCCGGAATGAACTGCTCGTCGGTCTTCGTGAACTCGAAGAACTCCTGCAGTGTTCCTTCGAAGCCGACCTGCTCCATCACCTCGCGCATCTCGCCGTGGATGCGCTCGACCTCGTCGAGACCGATCTGGTGGATCTCTTCCGGGCTCAGGTCCGTTGTGGTGGTGCTCTTGACGTTGTAGGCATACCAGGCCTCGCCGTCGGGAAGATCCCACAGGCCGTGCGTCTTCCGTGCCTTCTCCAGATAGTCGTCACGGATATAGTCGCGCAGGCGAGTGTACATCGGTATCACCTGCTCGCTGATCGCGGTTCGATAGGCTGCCGTCAGGCGCTCCCGGTCGGCCTCCGGAAAGTCCTCCGGCATGTTGGCCACCGGCCGCCAGAACATGCTCTGTTCCGGGTCTTCGACGATGTGCGCCTCGAGCTGCGGAATGACCTTCTCCATGAGGACCCGCGGCTGAACCACGCCCGCTTCCACGCCGGCACGCATGTTCTCGATCGCCTGGTCGAAGATCGCCTCGGCCCCGTCGATGCGCTTCAACCAGTCCTCGTAGTGTCCGACCGTCTGGAACGGCTGGGCGTTGGTTCCGGACCCCAGCAGCGCCATGAAATTGGGGATGCTGAAGAACTGGTTGATCGGAATCATCCAGCCCGGGAAACGCATGCCCTCCAGGTTTTCTTCCCGGTTGAGCTTGAACATCTCGTAGCTCAGCAGATCCTGACCTTCCAGCTGAGCGGCATCGATCTCGTTGATACGCGCCAGCCACTTTTCCTCGAAGGCCTTCTGCTCCTCCCGCGATTCCTCGCTGAGGAAATTGGGCAGCTGATCGTTGTAGCGATGATCGCCCATGAAGGTGGCCCGCAGCGGGTTCAACTTCAGGCTTTCTTCGAAGAACGCCGCGTAAAGCTCGGCCGCCTTTTCCGCTTCGGATCGGGTCGGCTCGGCAGGCGCGGTAGGCTGGCTTTGCTGGCTGACGGATGCGGGACTTTCCGCGGCCGTTTCCTGGTCCTGGGAACAGCCGCCGGCGATCAGAGCCGCGCCAAGGAGAATGAGCAGTCTTTGCATGGGATTCACCTGTTTGATCAGACTCGGTAAACGGGGCTGGCCGTCCGGCAAGCAGCGCGTGACTATAGCGCAAACCTTTCGGGAAACGTCAACATGCCAGCGATTACAATCAATACTTAAGTCAAAGGACCCGACGAGGATGGACAAGCTTCGCTACTGGCTGGCGATCATCAAGGCTGCGGCTCGCAACTGGCTCGACAGCAACGCTTTCGCGCTGGCCGGCTCGCTCGCGTTTTTCACGCTTTTCTCCATCGCCCCCGTGGTGATCGTGATCGTCAGCATCATCGGCTTCTTCTTCGGCGAAGAGGCTGCCCAGGGACAGATCGTCGTGCAACTGCAGGAAGTCATCGGTACGGAGGCGGCGACGGCAGTGCAGAACGCCGTTGCCCGCTCGCAGCTGGATACCGGCGGGCTGTGGGCGACCGTCGCAGGAATCCTGGCCATGCTGCTCGGTGCAACCACCGTGTTCGGTCAGATGCAGACCGCACTGAACACGATCTGGGGGGTCGTGCCCAAGCCGTCGCGAAACAGCATCTTCCTGCTCCTTCGCAAGCGCCTGGCCTCACTGACCATCGTCCTGGCGATCGGCTTCGTCATGCTGTGCTCGCTGTCCCTGAGCGTCGCCCTGAATGCCCTGGTCCGCTTTACCGGAGACTTCCTGCCGTGGCAGGAAACGGTCATGCGTGGTCTGGAGATCGGCGTATCCTTCCTGGTCATCACCAGCCTCTTCGCGGTGATCTTCAAGAACCTGCCGGACGTGCGCCTGACCTGGAAAGACGTGGCGCTGGGGGCCGTCGTGACGGCCCTGCTGTTCACCCTGGGCCGATCGCTGATTGCCCTGTACCTGACCCACACGGCAACCGCCTCGACCTTCGGCGCAGCCGGCTCAGTGGTCCTCCTGCTGCTGTGGGTCAACTACTCGTCACTGATCCTGCTGTTTGGTGCCGCATTCACACGGGCTCACCTTGAGGCCGAAGGTCGGTCCATCACACCCCGCAGCGTAGCGGTGCGAGTCCACCGAAAACTGGTGGAGGACGACTAGCGGGCGACCAGAAAGACCGCAACCCCCCGGGCGGGCACGGGAAAAACGCCATTGGTCACCGAGCCCGCTACGGCTGACTGATGCAGAACCGCCAGCTCCGGGTGGGGCCGGAGTTCGATCTCGTCGAATGCGGGAACCGAGAAGGTCACCGGGTCGGCTCGACCATTGAACAGCACCAGGACCGCGGCATGGTCCGGATCGATGGTGCCCGAGTGATCCCGGACGCTCATGACGATGAGTCCCGGCACCTGGTCCGGGCCCGTATTATGGAAGCTCACCGATTCACGAATCTGCTCGCCGGTCCGGAGGCGCAGCAGCGGGGTGCTCCGTCGAATGCGCAAAAGGGCTTCGAACTGATCCAGAGCCATTCGACGATGCTCCGGGCCGGGCGCGATCGCCGCATCGGCCAGCAATGGCGCCATCAACGGCCAGTGTTCCCGGTTCCGGTTCGCCACCGGCAGACCCTTTCCCCAGTTGCCGGTCGACAGCGTCCAGTCGATGGCATTGAACCAATCGCCGGAGTTGAAGCTGTCCCGATCCAGCGACTTGGAGCGCAGGAACTCCTGTCCGGCATGGATGAAGGGGATGCCCTGGCCGAGCAGCACCAGCGCGCTGGACAGCGTCTGGACCCACACCCGGTCGACCAGGCTGGTGGCCTGCGGCAGTTTCATCTGGTGCGCGTCAAACAACGTTTCGTTGTCATGCGCCGCGACGTAGCTGATAGTTTCGGAAGGATCCTCGGTGTAGCCCGCCGGGCTGCCGTTGTAGTCGATCTGCGCGGCCGCCACGATCTGTCCGGTGGCGTTCTCGAACCGGTAGTCGGCGACATCCCCGGCCAGTCCAACACGAATCCAGTCGCTGATTGCCAAGAGCCTCTGTTCGTCTTCCAGGCCGTTGGTGAATCCCCGATCCCGCGGGTCGCTGCCATGCACGCCGCCCCGCGCACCGTCGCGAAGGCGATCGCTGAAACTCCCGATGCCGGTGCCGCCCAGGTTGAGCTGGCTGGCCTGGACGAAACGCGCGTCGTTGGCCACTTCGCCGAAGTTCCAACCTTCGCCATAGAGATAGATCGCCTTGCCGTCGACGCCGTGCTCGGCAAGCGTCAGACGATCCAGCGCCGCCCGCAGCCTGAGCATGTTGGCCTTGCTGTGATGACCCATCAGGTCGAAGCGAAAACCATCCACCTTGTAGGCCGTCGCCCACGTGAGGACCGAGTCGATCATCAGCTTTTCCATCATCGCGTGCTCGGTCGCAGTGTTCGGGCAGCAGGTGCTCGTGGCAACTCTTCCGGCCTCGTCCAGCCGTTGGTAGTAGCCGGGCACGATCCGGTCGAGCACCGACCGCGGATCCTGGCCGGCGGCGTGAGTATGGTTGTAGACCACATCCATGACCACCCGCAGGCCAAGGCGATTGAGGACCGCAACCATCGCCCGGAACTCCCGGATGCGCTGCGTGCCGGTCGGGTCCGTCGCATAACTGCCCTCGGGGACGGTGTAGTGCCACGGGTCGTAACCCCAGTTGAAGCCGTCGCGGTCCTGCACGGCCAGAATCGCCGCCTGCTGCTGCGTCGAGTCCGGTGGCCATTGAGCCATGGCGTTCGGGTCGGGATGCTGCTGATCGGAGCGGCGTTCCGGCACCGTGGCGATATCGAACACCGGCAGCAGATGAAGGTGACTGACCCCGGCCGACGCCAGGCGGCTCAGGTGCCGGATCCCGCCGGAATCCGAGGCTGTGAAGGCGGCGAACGTGCCCCGTTGTTCCGCCGGAACGGTGGCATCGGAAATGCTGAAATCACGCACGTGGAGCTCGTAGATAATCGCTTCTTCCGGGGCGGAGAACGGTGGTTTTACCAATCCTGACCATCCGTCCGGCATCAGCGCCGGGTCGGCCAGGTCCACGATCTGGCTGCGCGCGCTGTCCGCCGCCAGGCTCACCGAGTACGGGTCGGTCACGCGATTTTCGACCAGCTTACCGACGCTCGGAGCAAAGACCCGGACCTCGTACAGGTAGTATTTGCCGTACCAAGCGGGCTCGCCCCGGGCCTCCCAGACGCCACTCGCATCATTCCGCCTCATCGGCGTCCTAGATACCGGCTCGGTCGCTTCCGCGTCATCGAAAAGAAGCAGGGAAACGGCCCGCGCAGTCGGCGCCCACAGGCGCAGGGTCGGGCTCCGATCCGGTGCAAAGCTCAGGCCCAGGGAGCCCGCGTAGGCAAACAGATCATCAAGAACGCCGGCAACCTGGATCCCCGTTGCCGCGACCAGCGTGCCCGCCCCGTCGGTTGCCGAGACGGCCACCTGCCCCCGGAGCATCCGCCGAACGAGATCGGCCTCTGCGTCGTCGATCCGGAGCACGGGCAAATGGGCCAGGTGAGGCCATCGGTCACACTGATCGGCGGACAGGGGTTCATCGGAGGCGGTCAGTACAATGGCCTCTCCACCGGAGATTCCGCGACCACCAAGGTTCAAGCCACCCTCAGGATCGGCGTGCAGGCGAAGCTGCAGACCAGGATCGTCCGCCGCCGCCCACAGCAGGGTATTCGCGGATATCCAGTGTGCCCGGGCGGTCGACAGGTCCAGATCGCCCGGGCCCTCTGCGCCTGTGCCCCAACCCGGGGCAATCAGCCCGGCGATCAGCCAGCAGCGCATTAGCAATTTCAGGTCGAGCATCGGGCGAGCATAGCGCCTTCGGAATCGACCACCGGGCTGAATACGATTTCACTCCGCCGTCCTGATCCAAGTGAAAGAAAGATGGGTCAGCGTTATCATGGCTGAGCCAAAACGACCTATGCAGCCATTTCGGAGGGGACATGGCCAGAACGCGATTCATCGAGCACAAGGGGCACAAGATCGTCTTCATGGACTTTGCGCGCATCGAGAGCATCGAGGCCGGCGTCCAATATGCCAAGGAAGCCCAGGAGTTCGTTGCCGCCCAGCCCAAGAAGAAGCACCTGCTGACCCTGGTCGATGTGTCGGATAGCCCATTCAATCGGCAGATCACCGACGCCCTGAGCAAACTGAGCTCGCACAACAAGCCCTACGTCATCGCCAACGCAACCGTCGGCGTGACCGGCCTGAAAGGTACATTGCTGAAAACCATTTCACGCCTTACGGGGCGCAACCTCAAGGCCTTCGATGACGTCGATGAGGCCAAGGACTGGCTCGTCGAAGAGGGCAAGAAGTTCGCCGAGTCGGGGGACGAAGACTAGCCTCAGCTCCCGCTCACAGCAGGGCCGACAACAGCGTCGCGATCCCGAGGAACGACATGAACCCGGCGACGTCGGTGACCGTGGTAAGGATGATCGACGAGGACTGTGCCGGGTCCTGACCGAGGCGGGTAAGGATCATCGGGATGAGCCCACCGGCGATGCCGGCGGCCACCATGGAGATCACCATGGAAATCGCGATCACCAGGGCCAGGCCCCAACTCTGGCTCCACACCCACACGCCAATCGCCGTGGTCAGCGCGATCGCCAGCCCGTTGACCAGGCCCACATTGACCTCCTTGAACACGATTCGAAACCAGTTGCGCACGGTGATCTCGCGCAGCGCCAACCCCCGCATGGTCACCGCCTGAGCCTGGGCACCGGCATTGCCCGACTGCCCCGCAACCACGGGCAACAGCACCGCCAGCGCAGTGAACTGAGCAATGGTCTCCTCGAACAGACCAACCACGGCTGCAGCAAGAAACGCCGTGGCCAGATTGATCTCCATCCAGGGAAGCCGCTTGCGGACCGCGAACAGGGCCGACGACAGGGCGCGCTCCTCCCGGCTCACCCCGACCATCGCCTGCAGGTCGGCCAGCGAGTCGTCCTGCAGAGTCTGCAGCAGAACCGAATGGCGGATGGCGCCGAGGAGTCGGCCATTGACATCGACGACCGGCAGCAGGTCCAGGTTGAACCGGGTCAGCTTTTCCGCCACCTCTTCCGTCGGATCGAACGGCGAAACGGTCGCCCGCGGCGGACGCGACAGGGCCTCGAGGGTGTCCCGATCATCGCCCAGCGCCAGATCCTGGATATCGACGACGCGCTCCAGTCGACCCTCGCCGTCGACCAGGAAAACCTGGCGGACGGCCCGGGGCTTGGCGCGGCGCAATTCCGTCAGCGCCTGCTCCGCGGTCTGGTCACCGCGGAATACCTGAACCCGGGGGTCCATGACGCGGCCGGCCGTATCTGCCGGATAGGTCATTAGGGAGCGGAGCTGAGCCGCATAGTTCTCGCCGATGACGGCCAGGCATCGCTCCTGGTCCTCATCGCTGAGACGGCCGATCACCTGGGCACAGTTGGGTGCATCCATTTCGATCAACAGCGCGGCCAGGGCCGGGTCGGCCAGCAGGGGCAGAAGGCGGTCCCCATAGTGCGGTGCCAGGTGGCGCCAGACCCGGATCACGACATGGACCGGTTGATCGGAAAGGATCTCGGCCACGTCCTCCGGTGGATACTGCTGGGCTCTTGCCGCGGCTTCGGCCGGGTAGTCCAGGAGGAACCGTCGGGTCAAAGCATCGAATGCTGTCGCGTTTTCCATGTCAGCGCCTCCGTACGTCGGCAATGGCCAGGACTTCGCCGCAGACCGACCAGACTCCTGCCATGCCGTTCCAGACCAATGTGGCCAGGCCATGGCGAGCCTCCCGATCCCGGGAGGCCTGCACCGCGAGGCCCTGAACCGCTTCCATCAGGACCTCGCGCGTCACGATCCCGGCAAATTCGTTGCGCCGGTTGATCACGGGCATTTCCAGTGCTCGCCGCCAGTCCGCGTGTTGGCGCGCCGCATCCAAAGAGGTCCGGGTACGCAGTGCGCTGGGCGGTTCCAGCCCGGTCAACTCGCCTCGATTCTCCTGTCGAACCAACTCTCCCAGCTCGACCTCGCCGACCAGCCGGCGACGCTCATCGATGATGAAGATCCGCTGCCCGATCCGGTCCGGCGTTGTCTTGAGCCCTTTCCGCGCCTCACCGTAGGTCACCGGCGAGCGCAGAACGAACACGGCCGGTTCCAGCCAGGCGCCGATCATGGCTCTCGGGTAGGTCAGCAGCGTTTCTATGGTCCGGCGACGCAAACTTGGCAGATGGTCGAGTACCGCGTCTCGACGCTCCTCCCCGATCGGCCGGAGCATCACCGCCGCATTGCCGGAGGACATCTTGTCAAGCAGGCCGGCGGCCTCGCCGGGCGGCATCTCCGCCAGGCAGCGCGCGGCATGGGTCGGCAGCATTTCAACCAGCACCTGCGCGGCGACCGGTGACGCGACAGAGGCAAACACCGGACGGCAAGCCTGGGGAGACAGCCGCTCCAGCACCCGGGCGGCAGCGTTCGGCCTGTGTTTCATGTAGGACTGGGCAAGGTCGCGCTCACGATTCATCGGAGTCTTCCCCAGCCAGTTTGAGAATCGGTTCCTCGCAGAACCGCCGCGCTGGAACCTGCATTTCGCCCTGATCGGTCTCGAGAATGACCGATCGGGGCGTGATGTCCAGGATCCGACCGGTCACATCGCCGACGCGGATCCGGTCGCCCGGCTCGTAGCGGCGCAGGACATAGCGGGCACTGATCAGGTTGTTGACATGGTCGGGCGTCGCCAGCCCGAAGCTCAACGCAAAGGCGCCGACGACTGCAGCGACGAGAACCGTCGCAAGATAGACGAGCAGCGAGACGTCGATCCCCATCTGGCTGGCGCCGATCACCACGGCACACAGGATGAGGAGTATCTGCACCAGCCGACCCAGGGTCTCGCTGTCCTGGAATCCGCTGTTGCTCGCGGCCCGGACCGTCAGTTCGCGGGCCAGGGCCGCAACCAGCAGACCGGCAATTACGATCGCGATACCCGCCGCCAGGGTCGGCAGGTACAACACGACCGCATTGACCCAGGAGGAAACGACCGCCAGCCCCAGCAGGCTCGCCGCAAGGAATGCCGAAACCAGGAGGGTCAGCCAGAAGACGACGCCGCTGACCGTCTGAACGAGTTCCGGCCGCCAACGGCTTGACCGCTCGCCGCGATTCGACGAATAGCGAAGATAGAGCCGATCCAGCGCTCCGAAACCCCGCTCCGTCAGAAGCCGCAGCAGGCGGGCCAGCACCCATCCGGCCAGCAGCACGAGGATCGCCGCACCCAACCGTGGCACGAAGTCCATGAACCGCTCTGCGAACGCGTTCAGCAACGTGTCTCCCTGTTCCATCAAACCCTCCCAGATCACCTGACGGTTCCCATTATGCCATTGCAGTGAGCCAGCACTGGTTTACCGATTTACGTGTATCATCGCGCCGATCATGAACCGACAGGTCCTTTTTGCCGCGCCGTTCTTCATGGACGCCACCCTGCGCTTCGTCCGTGGCGCCGCAAGCCTTTCCGGCGTTTCCCTGTCGGTGGTAAGTCAGGATCCACTGGAAAAACTACCGGAAGACATTCGAGCCAGGCTTGCCG
This sequence comes from Lysobacterales bacterium, assembly GCA_033722075.1. Classification (GTDB taxonomy): domain Bacteria; phylum Pseudomonadota; class Gammaproteobacteria; order Xanthomonadales; family SZUA-38; genus JAWVZU01. The sequence continues at coordinate 1,870 of JAWVZU010000068.1, read as the reverse complement.
GCCACTGGCGCGTCAGCAATGCCCTGGATCCCGAGCAACTGGTCTGGGCCGCGCGCGAGCTGGAAGCACGCCACGGGCCGGTGCACCGCTACATCGCCTCCCTCGAGCAGCTGCAGGTGCCGCTGGCGATTGCCCGCCGGCATCTCGGTCTGCCGGGGCTTTCTCCGGACGCTGCCCAGAACTTCCGAGACAAGGCTCGCATGAAAACGGTGCTGCAGGACGCGGGTGTTCCCTGTGCAAGGCACGCCCTGACCGGCCAGGTCGGCGAGATTCGTGCCTTCGTCGACCAGGTCGGCTACCCGATCGTGGTCAAGCCGCCTGCCGGCGCCGGGGGCAAGAGCACTTTCCGACTGGACCACCGGCAGGATCTCGAGCGTTTCCTGGAACGATTTCCACCGGATCCGGCCCGGCCCGCCCTGTTCGAACAGTTCGTGCACGGCACCGAGTATTCCTTCGACAGCGTGATGCTTCGCGGGAAGATGGTCTGGCACTCGATCTCCTGCTACATGCCTTCTCCCCTGGAAGTCCTCGAGAACGCCTGGATCCAATGGTGTGTCATGCTGCCCCGGGACATCGGCGGGCCCGAGTTCGACCCGATCCGCCACGCTGCCGCGGAAGGGCTTGCGGCACTAGGTCTGGAAAACGGGCTCAGCCACATGGAGTGGTTCCGGCTCCATGACGGCCGCATTGCCATCTCGGAGGTCGGTGCCAGGCCACCGGGTGCTCAATTCACCACGCTGCTCTCCTACGCCCACGACATCGACTTCTATCGCGCCTGGCCGCACCTGATGGTACATGAAGAATTCGATCCACCCCCCCGGCGCTACGCTGCCGGCGCCGCCTACATCCGTGGCCAGGGGCACGGGCGGGTGCGCCACATTCATGGCCTGGGCGAAGCACAGCGCCGTTTCGGGTCGCTGGTCGTGGAGTCCAAACTGCCGCAGGAGGGTCAGCCACCCTCCGACAGCTACGAGGGTGACGGCTATATCATCGTCCGTCATCCCGAAACACAGGTCGTGGAGGAGGCGCTGACCGAGATCGTCAAGCTCATTCGCGTCGAACTGGCATGAGTGAAAGGCCACCGTTCCGCATCCTGCTCGGGCCTCAGCGTCCATCGAGCAACCTTGCCCAGTTGATCGGGGAAACGGGGATTCCCGAGGGCACGCTGGCGGTCATATCCGCCGGGTGGCAGGAAGCGGAGGGTGATCTGGCCGAAATCGCGGAACTGATCGACCGGCCGCTCGTGGACCTGCGACTCTACCAACGCGCCGAAGGCGTTTTCGAGGCCAACCCGGCACTGTGGAAGGCTTATCGCGAACGCCAGGATGGACTGGTCCAGCTGCAGGGGCTTTACCGAACCCGCTTGAAGCATCTTTCGGCGGCGGCACGGCAGCTGCTGCGAGCAGATGAAGACCCCGACATCATTGCCGCCGAGCAGCGCCATGCCATCGCTCAGTTGCGGGCGCTGGATCGCCACCAGCTACAGCGTACCGAAGTCATACAGGAGCGCTTTCAGGGCGCTCTCGGGAATGACCTCCGCGCCGAGCTCGCGGCCCATCGGCAGGAAATCGAAGAGATCCTGAGGGGATCTGCAGCGGTGCTGATCACCGGCGGCAACGTTCTGGTACTGCTCAACCGGATCCGTCTTTTCGGCATAGAGGCCCTCCTTGCCAACCACCATCTCATCGCCTGGTCCGCCGGGGCGATGGTGCTGACGGATCGGGTCATCCTCTATCACGATCGAACACCCCAGGGTCGGCGAGATCCGGAAGTGCTTGGCGCCGGCGTGGGCCTGGTCCCGGGCTGCGTGGTACTGCCAAACACCCGGCGCAGGCTGCGCGCAAGTGATCGGACCCGGTTGGCGCTGTAC
>JAWVZU010000067.1:0-14761 GCA_033722075.1 Lysobacterales bacterium | reverse complement strand
TGGATGGACTCGCCACCATGGGCGATATCGGCATAGCGAACGTCCAGCCAGTGGCTGGCCCCACTTGGATCCGGCTGGTTGGTCACGGCCCGAATCGCGCCGCCCATGGCGCTGGCGCCGAACAAGGTCCCCTGCGGGCCGCGCAGGACTTCGAGGCGCTGGATATCCACCAATGCAAGATCCGGGGATGCGGTAAACAACCCGTCCGGCGGCGTCAGCGGCACATCGCCCAGGTAGAACGAAGTAAGTGACTCGACATTGCTGTTGACGTCGTTGCCGAGGCCTCGAATGGCCACCCCGTCGCCGGCAAAGCCCTGGTCCGAGTAGGCGAGCGAGGGAATCTGTCGCCAGTAGTCTTCGATGGACAACAGGTCGGCCGCGATCAGCTGCGATTGATCCAGGACCGCAACGGACATTGCGGTATCGGACAAGGCGGTCTCCCGCTTCGTCGCGGTGACGATCACTTCTTCGAGCACCGTCTCAGCGTCGTTCGAGACGGTTGCCCCCGGCGTGGTCAACAGGATCAGCGCAAGAATTGCGTCCATGATCTGCCCCCTTGTCCCGGGAGCAGAGTAGCACAGCCCGTTTCAAGGGCAGATGGAGGCCACCGTCTCCTCGCGGCAGAAATCCGGCGGTTCAACCGTGCGCCAGTAGTCGGCCAGGCCGAGCCCCTCCATGAGCTCGACGAACCTCGGGTCCTGACGATAGCGGGCGTTTTCCGGCTTCAGAAAGGCGATCTGATTGAGTTTGCCCTCGGCCAGGGCGGCACTGGCGGTCTCAAACACCCAGTCCGCCGGAGCGCCGACATTCATGCCCATCCAAAGCGCATTCGCCAGCGGTACAGCGCCACTGGCGGCCGCCTGCCTGGCGACCGCGACCAGTTGGGGTTCGCTTTCGCCAAGCATTGCGTTGACGTATCCGGCGGCCGTTCCCTCGGGCAGGCCCCAGCGCTGTACGGTTGGGGTGACGGCAGCAATTGCCCCGGCCAGATCGCCGCTCCGCGCGAGCGCGCCGACCGTGTTGATCCGCTGATAAGGAATGTCCCGCTCCTCCAATAGTGCGGCCATCTGCAGCACCCCTTCATCGTCGCCGGCAGAGTTGTAGGCCTGGAGCATGGATCGCATGGCCCCCGGGTCCAGCGGATCGGCCTGAAACCGGCGCCGCGAAAGCTCTTGTGCAATCGAAAAGTGCCCGAGATTGTTGTAGGCGACGTTGTAGATCGGATTCAGGACCCGATTGTTGGCCAGTTCGACGGCCCGGTCAGCCATCGCCCGGGCCTCCTCCCACTCGTAGGCCAGGGCGTGGGCCAGAGCCATGGCCGCATAACCTTCCGGCTGAGCTGGATCGAGTTCCAGGCCCGACGTGACGAGGCCCCGGCCGATGGTCAGCAGCGGGCTTTCGCGGTCCTCCATGATCCAGGCGCGGCCGATGTCCAGCATGCCGCGAAATACCAGCGCCTCGGGAAAATCGGGGTCCAGTTCGAGGACCTCGTCGATCCGCTCGATAGTCGGCTCTGTGTCCGTGAAGGGGTTGACGTATTGCTCCCTGGCGACGAGATAGCGGCGATAGGCCTCCGGATCGACGCGCGTGAAATTCTCCGTCAGGCCCGCGGGTGCGTTCAGTCCCAGACTTTGAGCGATCAACGCGACGATCTGTTCCTGGACCCGGTAGATGTCGGCTAACTCATCGCTGAATACCTCGCTTGCGACCACTTCCCCGCTTGCGGCCTCGAGAAGCCGCATCGAGATCCGGATGGTGTCCCCGGTCAGTTGAAAGGTGCCCGTGATCAGCCGGTTCACGCCCAGCGTTTCGCCAATCTGGGGGGGCGGCTGGCCGGCAAGGAGAAAACTGGAGGCCGTGCCCTTGATTCTGAGGCCCGGGACTCCGGCGACGCCGTCGAGGAGGTCCTGCGCAATGGCCCGGCCGAGGTAGCCCAGCTCCCGGTCAGCCGATAGATTTTCGAACGGCAGGACCGCCAGAACCAAGGGCTCAACTGGTCCCGACCTGGTTGTCTCTTCGGTAACCGTCGGCTCAGCTGTTCGGTCGGGCAGATACCGAAAGACCAGTGCGGTCCCGGACACCAGCACTGCCAATGCCAGGGAGCCGACAAGCAGACCCGACCGTCGAGTCGGCATGCGACGTACGCCCCCCGGACCCACGTCGAAAAGCCACGCCAGCAGCAGCACCACGGGAAGACCGACGATGAACGCCACGGTAGTGATTTCGGCAACCCAGGCCGGAACGGCGGCGAGGCGGTCGGCAACACCGCCGACGATCTCGGTCAACCCCCAGGCCACCGCCACGTAGAGTGCCAGCACCCGGAAAACCCGCCTCCCGGTCATCTCCTTGAACCAGGCCGTCACCGGCGACGGCGTGGATTTGGGCGGGCGCACCGGCGTTGCTTCACCGGTCAGCTCGCGGCGCGTGGCCATGCCGCTCACGGTGCCCAGAGCGTCCAGCTCGTCGATCAACTTCGCTGCGTCGGCGTAGCGATCGTCAGGATTCTTGGCCAGCAGTCGATCCACCACCGGCTGGAAACGGGCCAGCACGCCGGTCAGGGGGGCGGGCGTTTCTCGAACCTGCTTTTCCTTCAGCTCATATTCGCTGTCACACATGAACGGCAGTTCCCCGGACAGGCATTGATACAACACGATGCCCAGGGAATAGAGATCGGACCTGCCGTCCATGGCCTCGCCGCGGATCTGTTCCGGGCTCATGTAGGCGGGCGTCCCGGTGGTGTAGCCGGCGCTGGTCAGCACGCCCACGCTGTCGGCTGCCTTCGCGATGCCAAAGTCCGCAAGAACCGGCTTGCCCGCTTCGGAGAACAGGATATTGCCCGGCTTGATGTCGCGATGGACGAAACCCTGCGCATGGATTGTTTGCAAAGCGGACGCGATGGCCGTGATGACCGACCGCACTTCGTTGAGGCTCATGCCCGCGATCAGGCGCTGCTCCAGGTCCCCGCCACCCAGATACTGCATGGCCAGGTAGTAGTGATCGTCGACAATGCCGCACTCGTAGACATGGGCGAGATTGTCGTGCTCGAAGCGGGCGGCAATGTCGCCCTCTTGCTTCAGGGCATCGAGGAATGCGCGCGGGATATCGTCGGTGGGGGCGACGATCTTGACGGCGACCTTGCGTTTCGGGTTCTGCTGCTCGGCAAGATAGACCGTGCCCATGCCGCCCCGGCCCAGCACCGAAAGCAGCCGGAAATTGCTCAACCGGATGTCAGGAAGATCGCTCTCGGTGCCCCCGTTCACCCCGCCATTCAACCACTAGCCGCCGTGAACTGCCAGCGGACCTCCGGGCCGTAGGCGGACCTGTGTTGCATAGGACACAGGAAGTTCCGCGAACAAGCTCTCCCTGAAACTGGTGTCCTCCCGGTCGAGGAGGTGTTGGGACATGAGCCTGCAGCTGGGTAAAGAAATCGGTGCGAAGAGTCGGTCAAGATGTCGTCGGGGGCTCGACGCGGTCTTCATCGAAGCTGCACACGGATTTACCAGAATCCAGCGGCCGTCCCAGCTTCGCTTGCCCAGATGATCGACAGCAACTTCGCTTCGCACACTGAAAGCCAGACCGACCTGCCAGTCTGGGTCGATTGGCTGCTGAACAGACTTGATGCGGTGGCTGAGCGTTTCGACCTGGACGAGGATTTCATCGCGCGCTTTGCAATGGTCGCAATGCTCGCCACGATCGTCCTCTACCACGGAATCGTGGTCGGCTTCTCGCTACGGACGCTGGCGTCATTCACTGGCGTCTGAAATCTTCTATCGAACGAAGCTGAGCATCAGCCTCCCTCCGTCGGGCGTGTCACTCGGCCAGCCATTCGCCTCTCCTCCACGAGATCTGTAGGGGCGCCGAAGGCGAATGATCCCGCCAGGCAAAATCGGGCTTTGACTCGCCACCGAGTCCCGTATAAATTCGCCCAAGGGTCGATCCGAGAGCCCGGCTTTCGAGGCCCGTTGTTCGCAACAAGGCGTTTATCCCATTTCATGAAACACCAGCGATTCGAACCGGTCGCAGGGCGACGTCTGGCTGTCCCGGCACCGCTCCTCAGAACCGGCCTCGGAGTTCTGCTCCTGCTTTCGGCCTTTGCCATGGGCGAGTTCGCCTCGCATGATGCGCTCGGGCCCGGTGAGCTGGCGTTTAACCTGGGCATCCTTCCGAGTGCCATCGCGTCGCTGCTATGGGCCGTCGCAATCTTCTGGCGGATGGCCGACGACCAGGGGCGGCTCGACCGGATCGACGTGGTGATCGTCCGGTTCATTTTCGTGGCATTGCTGGCCTCGACCGTGTTGTACCTCGGGACCATCCTCTACTTCTCCGTACGGGCCATCAGCGGGCTCTACGTTCAAATGGGCATCTGATTGCCGCCGTTGGGCCGAGATCCGGCCGTCGGCTATGATCCACGCGTCATGGGCTCCTCCAACGCAGGTGTTACCGGGCTTGGATCAGCAAAGCCTCAATGAACTGATCGGCGAACACCGTCGAGGTCACGCGCTCCCGCAGCCGTTCTACGTGGATTCGACCATCTTCGAACTGGAGATCGATCGGTTCTTCCTCGATGCGTGGCTGTACGCGGGACATGAGAGCGAGCTTCCTGAGGTCGGCGACTACCTGCTTGTCGAGGTGGCCGGAGAGTCGGTGATTGTGGTGCGAAGTTCCGCCGACGGGTTTAGCGCCCTGATCAACGTCTGCCGCCATCGTGGCTCGCGGATCTGCCTGCAATCGTGCGGTCGGGTCAAACGCCTGGTGTGTCCCTATCACGGCTGGACCTATGGATTGGACGGCGCACTCGTCGGCGCCCGCGAGATGGGCGACGATTTTGATCCCGCACGCCACGCGCTCCACCCGGTCACCGTGGAGCGCTTCCATAGTCTGCTGTTCGTCAACCTCGCCGATGAACCGGCGTCCTTCGAGACACTGCGTTCGGCGATGGACGAACCGCTGCAACCCTATGGACTGGCGAACACCCGCGTGGCTCATCGGCAGACCTATCGGATCGCCGGCAACTGGAAGCTGGCGATGGAGAACTACTGCGAGTGCTACCACTGCGCCCCGGCGCACCTCGAGTACGCGGCCAGTCACGCTTTGGCCGACCCGCGTAGCCGCTGGAAAGTCTCCGAGCCGGAGGCCAATGAGCGGGCCGTGGGGGCCGGTATGAGCCCGGTCACCTTCGACCGCGCCTGGCTGGCGGCGGGTGTGTTCGGTGAGGAGCGGCAGCACGACCGCTATCCACTGCGCGACGGCTACCTGACCGGCAGCGAGAGCGGCGGGCTGTTGGCCCCCCTGCTCGGCGATATCCGGGAGCCCGTTGGCGTGGCCGCCGACATCCAGCTCGGCCCCTGCCTTTTCGGACTCGTCTACTGCGATCACGCGGTGCTCTACCGGTTTCTGCCGGAGGACATCGGGACGACGATCTGCGACGTGAGCTGGCTGGTCCGTGCCGATGCGCGGGAAGACCGCGACTACGATCGAGACGCGTTGACCTGGCTCTGGGATGTCACGACCCGGGCGGACCAACGCATCATCGAGGCCAATCAGGCCGGGGTGCGGTCACGCTTCTACCGGCCAGGGCCGCTGTCGAAGATGGAGACCTTCGAGGCCCGGTTTCTCGACTGGTATCTGGATCGCATCAGCCCCCCAGCATGATCAGCGCGCGTTTTCGATGGGCCGGGGAATCAGCATGAGCGCCGTCTGGCGGCCGTCGATATAGCGCACGGTCTCGCCGTCGAAGAAGGCGTCCTCTTCGAGCATGATGCGGATTTCTCGACCCCAGCTGTCGATCTGGCTGCGCACGTTGAGTTCGATGGAATGGGCCGTGTTCGGATAGAGCGGGTAGTCGCCGCGACCCGGGACGCCGTCCTGCTGATCCCATAATCCGATCGGTGGTCCCGCACCGTGGCCGTGATAGCCGATCGGATGGGAATAGACGTGGGCGGCGATCCCTTCCTTTTCGGCCTGAGACAACGTTGCGGCTAGAATCTCGTTGCCGGTGCGGCCAGGCTTGAACGCCGCGGTCAGAATGTCCTGGAGGCGATTCGCCGTTGCCAGCGCGGCCTTGAGTTCCTGCGGCGCATCGACCTCGCCCGGCCGCAACACGTAGGCATGCTGCTGCGTGTCCGTGTTCAGACGCAGGTAGGTGATGCCGAAATCGACATGCAGCAGGTCGCCGGGCCGGATCACGTTCTCGCCTTCGCCCGAGCTGAAGGCCGCGATGAAGTCGGCCGTGGGCGTATCGGCGCGCTGGATGCTCACGGACGGATGGAACCAGGCGGTCAGGCCGCGCTCGCGGATCCGGTCCCGATACCACCAGGCCACGTCGTCCGTTGTAGTGACCCCAGGCTGGATGACCGCCTCGGAAAATCCCTCGGCGATGATCTCATGGGCGATGCGGACGACCTGCGGATAGATCTCCATCTCGGAGGGCGTGCGCGTTTCCAGCCATCCGATGGCGAGCGCCTCGGCGCTGCGCAGCCGGGGGTGGTAGCGTTCCGGCAGGTTCTCGAGCAGCAGCCGGTGCTCCGTCGAGGCCAGCCCGTCGGCCAGCGCAAAGTTCTCGGAGATATTGATGCCGATGGTATCCGGGTCGCGCTCTTCGATGAGTTCCACCAGGCGGGCCCACTGGTCCGGCTCCTGCTCCTTGTCCCAGGTTTTTTCAAAGGCGTCACCCACGGCGTAGCGGGCGATGGCCAGGGTTTCCAGAGGCTCTTCGCCGCCAGGATCATGGACCGCGAGAATGGTTCGCCGTCGAGCCGACTGCCAGGTGGCGGGCAGCAGTGTCTTGATCACCGGATCTTCGTTGTATTCACGCGAGATGATCAGCCAGAAATCGATCTCGGCGCGCCGCATGAGGTCGGGGAGAACGGACTGGATCCGCTCGTTGGTCCAGCGATCGATGACCGCCGCGCGTTCGCGCATCGACAGCACCGTGCTTTCTGCCTGGGTGGTTCCCCAGGCCAGCAGACAAGCGGCGATCGCCGAGGTTCGAATGATGCTCATGGAAGGGGCTCCAAACTGGCTCAGGTGAAAGTATCAGGCGGCGTGAGGGCGGTGACAATCAATCTCAGGCCAGATCTGCCAGCGACGGGTTCTCGCCGGCGGTCATGGCCAGCAGCAGTTCGCCGGTGGCGATGGCGTCGCTCAGCGCGTTGTGGTTGCTCATCGGCGGTAGCCCGTAGGTGCGACGCAGGGCCGGGAGCCGCAGGGAACCGGCCGCAGCGGGAAGCTGACGGCGGGCTCGCCTTCGCTCCTCAAGCCTGAGCGTATCGATGGCCGCTTCGCGCAGGCCCCTGCCAAATTCGGCCTCGAACATCCGCCCCAGAAATGCGAGATCGAGCGGCGCATGATGCATCAGCAGAATCCGGCCGGCGAGGGCCGTGATCAATGCCTCCAGGACCTCGCCGACCGGATCGCCCCGGGCGCATTCACTGTCCACGATGCCATGGACCGTGGCGCTGGCACCGACCGGTCCCGCATCCCGGACCAGGCGATGGTCCGAGCCGGCAAGGCGCAGCCGCCCGGCGTCGATCGGCACCCAACCGGCGCTCAATACATGATGCTGGTCCGGATCCAGGCCGGTCATCTCCAGGTCCACCGCAAGGAGCGGAACGCGTCGCAGCGGCGTGTCCGGCGCGGGCAGTGAGACTCGCAGCGCTTCCGCTGCCGGGCCGGCCCCGAGCCGGTCGGCCAGCGCTTCGCGAGCTCGCGCGGCAATCTGAAACCGATCGCGGCGGGGCCACATGATTAGCCCGGATGTTGCATGAGTTGTTGGGATTTCCAGTCGATCTCGCGCAAACCGTATCGCTGAGCGTTGCGGCAACCGTCGAGCCAACTACTGCAGTCTATTTGCCCAATTTCCATGATCGCGCGCAACTCGTGCAACATTCGGGTTAGCCAATCAGATAACGGGTGGAGAGAACGCGCTGGGCCGTGCGAACCGCCTCGAACGCGGCCCGCAGATGTTCCCGCGACAGAGAGGTCATGCGGTCGGGGTCGATGAAGTTGGTGGGCGGCTGACCGGCCGCGATCTGCTCCGCCTGGTGGTTCATGCGGAAATGCTCGATGAGTTCGAAGGCCTCGCCCAGGTTGGCCAGATCCCGCGCGGCGTTCGGTCGACGTTCGGAAAGCTCGCCGATGCGGGCCAGCGTTCCGGGAGATTGCACGCCATGCTCCAGGGCTCGGACGCGGACCATGGCCGAGATGGGCGTCACTCCCCGCTTCTTGAGGTTCAGGCCCTCGCTGTGCTCGCCGTCGGGTTCGAGGATGAACCGACGGAAGAACCCGAGCGGCGGACTGTTGACCAGTGCATTCTGGGCCATGAAGCGAAGGAAGGACTTGTTCTCCGACGATCGCTCGAAAACGTGCTCCAGGAGTCCTTCGGCCAGTCCGATGTCGCCGGCAATGCAGCGCAGGTCGAAGAAGATGGAGGCGTGCATGAGGGCCTTCGGTTCCGGCTCCTCGATCCAGCTCCGGAATTGCTGCCGCCACACGGAGAGCGGCTGGCGCCATTTCCCGTTGGTGGCCATGACCTCCCCGGGGCATTTGACGATTCCCGCCCGATCCAGCGTGCCGCAGACGCGCTGGGCGAGCTCGGCAAACCACCCGACGGCGGGGCCTTCGGGAATATCGGCCAGCACCAGACCGTTGTCCTGGTCGGTCCGAAAAGCCTGCTCCTGCCGGGCCTGGGAACCGAAGGCGAGCCATGCGAAAGCCATCGGCGGTCTACCCAGATCGGAAGTGGCCAGCACGATGGCGCGTTGCGTGATGGCATCGGTTATGCCGGTCATCAAGCGCCCGATATGGGCCGCCGGCAGACCCTCGCGAACCAGTCCACAGAAGAGCCTGGCCCGCTGGCGCCCGATCCTTGCCAGGTCCTCCAGGGTCGCGGCCCGACGAATCGATTTCAGAAAGACCACCGGCTGAGCATCGTCGGCGTGCGACAGATCGGTGGCCGTGAGCATGCCCAGCGGCTTGCCGCGCTCAAATATCGGCAGGTGATGCACGCCATGCTCCGACATGACCAGCGTGGCATCCAGCAGCGTTGCATCGGCGCCGATGGTGACCAGCTCGCGGGTGGCGACATCGCCCACCGGTTGGTTCGTATCCAGTCCCGTCGCGACAACCCGGGTCCGCAGATCGCGATCGGTGACGATCCCCGGCCGGTCATCGGGAAACATCACGAGGAGTGACGAGACGCGCTGTTCGGTCATGCGCGCAGCCGCCTGGCGAACCGTTGTATCAGCATCGACACTATGCGGCGGTGACGACATCCAGTCACGGACCTGGTTGCTGAGCTGAGGTGCGTCCGCCTGTCGTTCGACGGCGTCCTGGACTCGATTGGCCAGCGTCCCCGAGAAAAAAAGGTCGAACCGGCTGGAGCGCGTGCGCGCGGTCTGACAGGCGGCCTGGGGGAAGCGATAGAGGAGCGTATCTTCCTCTGCCCGGACCTCGAAACGCTCCGGGTGGCCGGAGAGCAGCCCGGGATCGCCGAACATCTCGCCCTCGGCGCGCTTCTCGATGAGGTCGCCCTCGGCCGAGTGGATCGCGACGGCCCCGTGGCGCACGACCAGCAACTCGGTGCAGGGCGAATCGGCCCCGACGATTACCTCCCCGGCCGGGTGATAGCTGATCTCGGCGCGGCGACAAAGCGACTCCAGGGCCGTTTCATCCAGACGGTCGAACGGCAGGTGGGCCCCGACGAAGCGAGTGATGTCCTGCAACTCATTCACTCGCCCAAGGCTACCCCATTGGCCCCTCGCCTTGAATCATCAATGGGCCTGTGCCGTGCCGGCGCCGCGCGGAACCCGGATGTCCTCGACGAGGTGCTGGATCTCTTCCGGGGGAGGCGCAGTCACGCGACTCACCACGTTGGCGACCAGGAAGTTGAGGATCATCCCCACCACGCCGATGCCTTCCGGGGAGATGCCGAAGAGCCAGTTTTCCGGGGTGTTCTCCACCACGGGCTCGATGAATACGCCCTTGAAGAACACGATGTAGCCGGCGGTGAAGACCAGTCCGGTCAGCATGCCGCAGATTGCACCCCACTTGTTGATGCGGGTACTGAAGATACCCATGAGGATCACCGGGAACAGCGATGCGGCGGCTAGCCCGAAGGCAAAGGCGACGACCTGTCCCACGAAGCCGGGCGGGTTGTAACCCAGGTATCCTGCAACCAGGACCGCAACGGCAGCGGCGATACGGCCGGCAAGGAGTTCGCGCTTTTCGCTCATGTCCTTGAAGAAGATGCTCTTGCACAGGTCGTGAGAGACGCCGGCCGAGATCACCAGCAGCAGCCCAGCGGCGGTCGACAGGGCGGCAGCGATGCCACCGGCCGCCACCAGGGCGATGACCCAGTTGGGCAGGTTGGCGATCTCCGGGTTGGCCAGCACCATGATGTCGCGATCGACGGACAGTTCGTTGCCCTGCCAACCGTACGCGCGGGCGGTTTCCGCGAACTCGGTGTTGCCGTCGTTGTAGTACTGGATCCGCCCATCCCCGTTCTTGTCCTCGAAGCCGAGCAATCCGGTGTTCTCCCAGGTCCTGAACCATTCCGGCCGTTCTTCGTAGGCGAGAAACGTCGGCGGGGTGCTCGACGCGTCCACCTGAACCGTGTCGATCAGGTTGAGCCGGGCCATCGCACCGACAGCAGGCGCGGTGGTGTACAGGATGGCGATGAACGCCAGCGCCCAGCCGGCCGACTTGCGCGCATCGCGCACCTTGGGAACCGTGAAGAAACGGACGATCACATGCGGCAGTCCCGCGGTGCCGACCATCAGGGCCAGCGTGATGCAGAACACGTCGATCGTGGACTTGGTGCCTTCCGTGTAGGGCTTGAATCCCAGGTCCTGGATGACCTGGTCCAGCTTTGCCAGCAGCGGGAGGCCGGAATCGAGATATTCGCTGCCGAAGGCCAGCTGCGGGACCGGATTTCCGGTGAGCTGCAGCGAGATGAAGATGGCCGGTACCGTGTAGGCGAAGATCAGGACACAATACTGGGCCACCTGCGTGTAGGTGATCCCTTTCATCCCGCCGAGCACGGCATAGAAGAACACCACGCCCATGCCGATGAGCAGTCCGGTCAGGATGTCGACCTCGAGGAAGCGCGAGAACACGATGCCCACGCCGCGCATCTGCCCCGCCACGTAGGTGAAGGAAATGAAGATCAGGCAGATCACGGCGACTACGCGCGCGGTCTGCGAGTAATAGCGGTCGCCGATGAACTCGGGCACCGTGAAGCGCCCGAACTTGCGCAGGTAGGGCGCCAGCAGCAGGGCCAGCAGGACGTAGCCGCCGGTCCAGCCCATGAGATACACGGATCCGCCGTAGCCCAGGAAAGCGATCAGCCCGGCCATGGAAATGAACGACGCGGCCGACATCCAGTCGGCGGCCGTGGCCATGCCGTTGGCAACCGGATGGACACCCTTGCCAGCGACGTAGAAGTCCCCGGTGCTGCGAGCCTTCGACCAGATGGCGATGCCGATGTAGAGCGCGAAACTGCCGATGACGGCGATGTAGATCAGGGTCTGAAGTTCCATGGCGCTCTCCCTATTCCTCGTGGAAATCGAACTGCCGATCCAGCTTGTTCATGCGCCAGGCGTAGACGAAGATCAGGATCAGGAAAACGTAGATGGACCCCTGCTGGGCAAACCAGAAGCCAAGGGGGAATCCGAAGAACTGGATCGTGTCCAGGGGTTCCTTCAGCAGGATGCCGAAGCCGTAGGACACGATGAACCAGATGGTTAGCAGGATGGCCAGCAATCGGATGTTGGCCCGCCAATAGGCCTTGCGTCGTTCTTTTTCGGTCATCGCGGTCCCCCTCCTGTTTTCGTTGCCTCGATGGAGCCGGGTCTCAATCTAGCACCGAAGCCGCGCCATGCCTCTTCGACTTTGGTCGAGGGCGGCCTCATGAACTCTGGTTTCGTTGTCACAAAAAGCGTCGGCGTGGTATGACAGACAGATGTACTCCGCCTGGTTTCTGCCGGCCCTTGCGCTGGCCTATGTCGCGGTTCTGTTCGCGGTGGCCTACCGCGGCGACCGCGGCGGATCGGGCGCCAGGGTGGAGCGCTTTCAGCCGCTCGTCTATGCACTGTCCATCGGCGTCTATTGCAGCTCCTGGACCTTCTATGGGGCGGTTGGGTCGGCGGCGGCGGGGGGGCTGAGCTACCTGCCCATCTACCTGGGACCGATCCTGGTCTTCGTCTTCGGCGGCAGCGTCCTGCGACGCATGATCAGCATCAGCCAGGCGCGAAACATCACGTCCATCGCCGACCTGATCGCCCATCGCTACGGCAACTCGCGGATCGTTGCAATCGCCATCACCGTGCTGGCCGTCGCGGGGGGCATCCCCTACATCGCCCTTCAGCTCAAGGCAGTTGACATGTCGCTGAACGTCTTGAGCGGCACGACCGCGGGTCCCTTGCCGGCGGCGGTCGCCGCCGCGGGGCTCGCCGTGTTCGCGATCCTGTTCGGAACCCGTGAGCTCGACGCCACCGAGCATCACCGCGGATTAATGTGGGCCATCGCCCTGGAATCCCTGGTCAAGCTGATCGCCTTCGCGGCAGTGAGTCTGTTTGCGCTGTTCGGTCTGCTGGGCGGTTTCAGCGGAATGCGCGCCGCCATCGATGCCTCGCCCCAGCTCGTTGCCGGGTTTTCCCTCCTCGCCCTGCCGGACGCCTTCGTCACCAGCACGCTGCTCGCCACCGCGGCGATAGTCTGCCTGCCGCGCCAGTTTCACGTCATGGTGGTCGAGTACCGCGATGAACGCGACCTCGCCACGGCCCGCTGGCTGTTCCCGCTCTACCTGGCGGCATTCTGCCTCCTGGTCATCCCGGTCACCGTCGCTGGTGTGGCACTGCTCGACCCCACCGTGGCGCCCGACACCTTTGTCCTGGCACTCCCGGCCGCTGCCGGGAACGAGGTCCTTGCAGCGCTGGCCTTCATCGGTGGATTTTCGGCCGCCACGGGTATGGTCATCGTAGCCACCGTCGCCCTGGCGACCATGGTCAGCAACGACATGGTTCTGCCGGCGCTGCTGCGTTTGCGTGGCGGGGCCGGTGAGGATGCGGCGCCCATTCTGCTGCGCGCGCGGCGCCTCGTGATCGTCGCCATAACCACGCTGGCGTGGCTCTATTTCCTGGCGGTCGAGTCCACGCAGGCCCTGGCCGCCATCGGCCTGCTGGCCTTCAGCGCCGTGGCCCAGTTTGCCCCGCCCCTGATTCTCGGGCTGTACTGGCCCCGGGCCTCGCGGGCCGGCGCCATCTCCGGCATCGCGGTCGGCGGCCTGCTGTGGTTCTTCACGCTGCTGCTGCCCGGCTTGTTGCCCGATGCCAGCCCGCTGCTCAGGGCGGGGTTGTTTGGCGTCGGCTGGCTGCGCCCGGAAGCGCTTTTCGGCCTGAGCGGCCTGGACCCGCTGACCCATGGTGTGCTCTGGTCAGTAGGGCTCAATACGCTGGTGCTGGCCGCGGTCTCTCTCATCAGCAAGACAGCGTCGCAGCGCGGGATACCGCGAACGGCAGAGGAAGACCCGTCGGGGCCGGATATCCCGGTCCACGCGCCGGCTTCTCTGGGCGATCTGCACGACCTGGCAGCGCGCTTTATCGGCCGCGCCAATGCATCCCTGGCGTTCGAAAATCAGCGAGCAAGCGCGGGTTGGCCAGAGGATCCGGAGGCCCCCGCAACCGCCGGTATCGTGCAGTTCACGGAGCGCCTGCTGGCGGGCTCCATCGGTGCCGCGTCGGCGCGGTCCATCATGGCGAGCGCGCTGCGGTCGCGCGGGCTGAAGGATGCCGACGCGGCACGGCTGCTCGATACCACCTACCGGGTGGCCCGCTTCAACCGGCAGCTCCTGGACGCGACGCTGAACAGCATCCCCCAGGGGGTGAGCGTGGTCGACGAGGAACTGCGGCTGGTGGGCTGGAACCAGGCCTACGTCGACCTGTTCGAGTATCCCGCGGGCATGGTGCATGTCGGCCGCTCCATCGCCGATCTCATCCGCTTCAATGCGAAGCGGGGCATGCTGGGCACGACCGCGACGGACGCGGAAATCGAAAAGCGCCTGGCGCATATGCGAGCCGGGCGATCCCACCGCTTCGAACGTCGCTGGCCCGATGGGCGCCACATCGACATGCACGGCACGCCCCTGCCCGGCGTGGGCTACGTGACGACCTTCACCGACGTGACCGCCTACAAGCGGGCGGAGAGCGCCCTGAAGGAAGTCAACGAGACTCTGGAACAGCGCGTGATCCAGCGGACCCACGAGCTGAGCGAGGCGGTCGATGCCCTGGAGTCGGCCAAGGGCGAAGCCGAGGCGGCCAACCAGGCGAAGTCACGCTTTCTCGCCGCCGCCAGTCACGATCTGCTGCAGCCCCTGAACGCGGCACGGCTGTTCGCGTCGGTGCTCAGCCAACACGCCGAGAGGATGGAAGACGAGCACGCGGCGCTGGTCAAGCGCGTCGATGCGAGTCTTACGGCAGCGGAGGAACTGCTATCGGCCCTGCTGGATATCTCGAAACTTGACCGGGGCGTGCTCAAGCCCGAGCTGGAACGGTTTCACATCAGTGACGTGCTTGAACGAATCCGGAGCCAGTTCGAGCCGCTGGTGCGGGAGAGCGGGCTTTCCTTTCGCCTGCACCGCAGCGACGCAAGCGTGTGCAGCGATCGTCAGATGTTGCGCCGCATTGTCCAGAACTTCGTGGCCAATGCATTCCGCTACACGCCCGAGGGCGGCATCCTGATCGGGACCCGTCGCCGGGGTGACCGG
>JAWVZU010000066.1:0-15134 GCA_033722075.1 Lysobacterales bacterium | reverse complement strand
CGTCCATAGCGGAGCAGGACATCCATGAGCCCCGTGTCGGAGTCGATTCGATCGGCTAATTCCAGCGCCCGCTGGAGTGCCTCTTCGGCCCTGGAGAAATCCTCCAGCCGGGTGAACACGGTACCTTTCAGGGAGAGTATGGTTGCCAGGTTCGAGTCGTCCCCGGACGCTTCGGCAACCTGCTGGCCCTCGTCCAGCCACCGTAATGCATCATCCAGCCGATCCAGTTCGATCAGGGCCTCGGCGATGGCCGCGGAATTGATCGCCACGCCATAGGAATAGCCAAGCTCCCGCTGGATCCGGATGGCGCGTTCGAGGTATTCGATGGCCCGGTCCGGATCGCCGACGGAGTTGTAGAGCGAGCCGAGGTTGCCCAGTACCCGTGCAGCCTCGAGCCGGCGCCCCAGCCGCTCCTTGATCTCCAGGGACTGGTGAAAATGCTCGGCCGCGAGCTCGTAGAGCCCCAGGTTCTGATAGCCGTTGGCGATGTTGTTCAAGGATCCGGCGATGAGCGCCTCGTCGCCCACCTCCCGCCGCATGGCCAGGGCCTGCCGGTGCAGTTCGAGCGCCTTTTCGAACTCCCCGGTGACGTTGTGAAGCGAAGCGAGGTTGTTGTAGGAGTTGCCGATCAGGCGCTTGTCGCCGACTTCCTGGCGCAACGCGAGGGAAGCTTCATAGGCCAGCTTGGCGTTGGCGTAGTCGGACGATCGGTAATGCAGGATGCCCTGGAGATTCAGCGCATCGCTCTTCAACACCCGATCGCCGGCGACCTCGGCCAGCCGCTCGGCTTCCCGGGCGTGGGCCAGTCCATCCTCATAGCGCCCCAGCACCTGCTCGGCCCAGGCGGCGTGGTTCAGGGCAAGCGCCAGCCGGGCGGGCTGATCGAGCGGATCGAGCAGCTCTGCGGCCTCGAGGGCATAGGCCAGCCCGGCCTCGGGCTGGGCGGAGCCATAGTGGTCGGCGAGGCGGATCAGCGCCTCAATCCGGTCTTCGCCCCGGAGTTCACCGAGCCGAGCCTCCAGGCTGGCCAGTTCCGGATCGATTTCCTGGGCCCCGAGGGCCGTCGCCCAGATCGCCAGCACCAGCGCGCAGGCCGGCAGGGTAACGCTGGCCCGAACGGCGTCTGTAGCGAAATGTGCTGTCCCGCTCATGCTGTCATCTTCCGGGCAGGCCCTGTCGGGCGCAACTTTCGGAGGAGTCAGCCGGGCTCGCTTGGGAGCGCTGTCGTCGGGATACGTCGATTATTCGCCTGGAAGCAGGCCGGTCACTGGTAGCCGACAAGGACTGCAATGGCGATCATCACGGAACCGACGGCGAACAGCTTCATCACCAGCGGTGCCATGAAACGAAACCAGCGATCGTAGGGGATGCCGGCAATACCCAGGATGCCCATGAGAACTGCATTGGTGGGCACGATCGCGTTCATGAACCCGTCGCCCATCTGGTAGGCAAGAACGGCGATCTGCCGCGATAGTCCCAGAAGATCCGAAAGCGGCGCCATGAGGGGCATGGTGACATAGGCCTGTCCGGACCCGGACGGGATGAAGAAGTTGAGTACGCTCTGCAGCAGGAACATGCCGATGGCGGCGATGCTCGCGGGCACGTGTTCAAGGGGAATCGAGAACGCGTGCACGATGGTGTGCAGCACCTGCCCATCCTCGAGGATCAGGGCAATCGACCGGGCGATGCCGATGATCAGCGCGGTACTCACCAGTTCCGCTGCACCCTCGGTGAAGCGGCGTGCGATGGTATCACCGTCCAGGCCGCCGATGTAACCCGCGAAGATCGCCAGGGCGATGAACATGGCGCCGAGTTCTTCCAGGTACCATCCCCACTGGGCAACCCCCACCACGAGCATCACCAGCGCCACCAGCGTTGCCAGCACCACCGCCAGGCGGCGGCCGTTCATGGGCGGGAATTCGGTCACCGCGGGGGGTTGGGCTTCGGGAACATCGTGAACGAGGCTGGCGGTCGGGTCGGCCTGGACGCGGCGGGCATAGCTCAGCACATGGTGAAAGGCGATCGCGAAGGCGGGCACGAACAGGATCAGTCTGAACCACCAGCCCGAAGTGGGTGGCACTTCAGCGATGTTCTGCGCAACCAGGACGGTGAAAGGGTTGAGGATGGCCGCGCCGTAGCCGACGCCATAGCCCGCAACCATGATTCCGATTGCCGTGACCGTGTCGAGGCGAAGACTGATGCACAAGGTGATCAGGATGGCGACCACCGGGATGTACTCTTCGGCCATGCCGAGCGTGGCGGACGCGATCCCGAAGGTCATCATGCCGATGAAGACGAGCAGTCCCGTGCGTTCACCGACCCGGTTCAGGACCTTCGCCAGCAAGGCGTCGATGGCGCCGGTGGCGCGGAGGACCGCGATGGACCCGCCGACGATCAGGATGAAAATGGCGATTCCCGCCGTGCCATGTTCCGTGAGCGCGCGGGGAATGGCGGTGAACAACTCCCAAAGCGCGAGATTTCTCGCATCATTCAGAAAATGAAAGCTGCCCGGGACCACGGCTTCGCGACCGGTTTCCTGGGTGACCATCTCGTAGCTGCCGGCCGGAATGATCCAGGTGAGGACGTAGGCGACGGCCGCCATGGCGAAGAGCAGCACCATGGTGTGCGGAACCCTGATCGACTTCAGCATGACTTGTCCTTTTTCAGCCCGACAGCGCCGGATAGTAGGTGGTCGTGGCCGGGCCTACCGGCAGGCCCAGGCCGAAGACCCAGAGCAGGAACAGGCCCACCCAGGCGACCCAGAAGCAAATGGAATAGGGCAGCATTGTGGCGATCAGCGTGCCGATGCCGAGCTTGCGATCATAGCGGCAAGCGAACGCCAGGATCAGGCCGAAGTAGCTCATCATCGGCGTGATGATGTTGGTGGTGGAATCGCCGATCCGGTATGCGGCCTGGATCACCTCAGGGCTGTAGCCGATGAGCATCAGCATGGGCACGAAGATCGGCGCCGTCACCGCCCACTGGGCCGACGCGGAGCCCAGCATGAGATTGATGAAGCTGCACATGGCAACGAACGGTATGAAGACCAGCGGACCGGTGAGACCGATCGCCTGCAGGCCTTTTGCGCCGGTGACCGCGACGATCGCGCCCAGGTTGGTCCATCCGAAGAACGCGACGAACTGGGCGGCGAAGAACACCAGGACGATATAGAGCCCGAGCGAACCCATCGTGTCGGACATGGCCTTGATGAGATCGCGGTCATTGTTGATGGTCCCGGCGATCTTTCCGTACACGACGCCCGGAATGAGAAAGAACACGAAGATGATCGCGACAATGCCGCGCAGAAACGGGGAGCGCAAAACGGCGCCGGTTTCCGGATTGCGCAGCACGCCGTTCTCCGGCACCACGGTGAGGGCGATCAGGGCGGAGACGAGCAGCACCGAAACCGACGCCCATTTCAGTGCCTTCTTCTCCCGATCGCTCAGCGGATGCAGCTCTGCTTCGGCGATGGCGCCTTCCTGGGCCTGGTCCGGGTCATAGCGGCCCAGCTTGGGTTCGACGATGAAGATGGTCACCAGCGACCCGATGCCCGTCACCAGGAACGTGCTGGCGATCATGAAATACCAGTTGACCGCCGCGTGGACGGTGTACTCGGGATCGATCAGCTGGGCCGCTTCTTCGGTGATGCCGGCGAGCAGGGGATCCACGGTGCCGATGAGCAGGTTTGCGCTGTAACCCCCGGAAACACCCGCGAAGGCCGCGGCCATCCCGGCGAGCGGATGGCGCCCCAGGGAGAAGAAAATGACCGCAGCCAGCGGCACCAGCACGACGTAGCCCATTTCCGACGCCGTATTGGACAACACTCCGGCGAATACCACGGCGACCGTGACCAGGTGCTTAGGCGCCCGGAGCACCACGGTCTGCACGACGGCGGAGAGCAGCCCGGAACGGTCCGCGACTCCGACGCCCAGCAGGGCGACCAGTACCGTTCCCAGCGGCACGAAACCGGTGAAGTTCGTGACCAGGTTGGAGACGATGAGGCGCAATCCTTCGCCGTTCATCAGGCTGATGGCCTCGATTCTCGCGCCGGCTGCCGCCGTCGGTCGAACGTCTTCGACGGACAGCCCGAGGAACCCCGCAATCCCACTGGCGAGGATGACAAAACCGCAGAGAATGGCGAACAGGGTCACCGGGTGGGGCAGGAGGTTGCCCAGCCACTCGACGGCATCCAGAAAACGGCGAAACCAGCCGCGCTCGGCGGTTGCTGCAATATCGGTCATCGGACAGCCTTGCTTTTGGCAAAGCTGGCGATTCTAGCGTCTGTCTGGTGACGGCTCCATGGTCACTGCTGCTGTGCCACCAACGTCCGTTGACAAAGAGACGACGGAACGGTGAAGCTGCCGATCACCGATTGCGGTCCAATTTCGCGAGGGAGATCATGAGAATCATTCGTTATGCGGTTGTTGTAGCGCTGCTTGGGGCCGGCGCTGCCTGGGCCGATCACCACGGGCGCGGGCAGGAACCCACCGACGGTTTTCCCGGAGTCTACGATGCCGGGCCGGGCCGAATCACCTTTACCGGCGATGGCCACCTCATCATGGTGATGCGGCACTCCAACGTGGTTGTTGCGGTCCAGACCTACACGGTCGAGGACGATGTGCTGACGGTGCGGGACATCTCACCGCCGGCGTTCTTTCCCGAGGAAATGAAGGCCTGTGCCCGGGAGCATGAAGCCCGCTACGCCATGAACCGCCAGGAATCGTCCTACACCCTGGAGACCATCACGGATCCTTGCCCCGCCCGTGCAGGGCTATTCAACGGACTGATCATGTCCGACTACGTGCGCCCGGAACCGAAAGCCTGAGGGCCGGACGTGGGGAGTGAGTCATCAGCGCCGACCCTCGGACTAGCGCTGGGCTCCGGCGCCTCTCGCGGCTGGTCGCATATCGGTATCATCAAGGCCCTGGTCGATGCGGGCATCGAACCGGACGTCGTGTGCGGCACGTCGGTGGGGGCGATGGTGGGCGGTGCCTACGCGGCGGGCAAGCTCGAGGTGCTGGCAGACTGGGTGCTTGCGTCGAAGAAAACCGATGTGTTCCGGTTCTTTTCCCTGAAGCCGAACCGGGCGGGATTCGTCGATCTCGAGCGGTTTCGCGAGTTCCTGCACCGCTGCGTCGGCCCCGCGGATCTTCGCGTCGAAGACCTCGCCAAGCCCTTTGCGGCCGTCGCAACGGACCTCGGTTCGAGTCGCGAGGTCTGGCTGACGAAAGGGGTGCTGGCTGACGTGGTCGGTGCCTCCATGGCCATGCCCGGCCTGTTCCCCGCAGTCGGCATGCAACATCGCTGGCTTGTCGATGGCGGGCTCGTCAATCCGGTACCGGTCAGCGTATGCAGGGCCCTGGGGGCCGATGTCGTCATCGCCGTCAATCTCAATTCCAACATCGTCGGAAAGTGGCGGAAAAGTGCTGATTCCGGCGATCCCGAGGACTCGCAGGCAGAAGCCGGCGTCCTGCAGAACATCAAGAAGCAGGCCCGCGACGTGTCCAGCTCGCTGTTCGGCGGCAACGAGGAAAAAGCGTCTCCGCCCGGCCTGTTTCAGGCGATTCCGGGCGCGATCAGCATTTTTCAGGATCGAATCACCCGCAGCCGCCTGGCAGGCGATCCGGCGGACGTGCTGATCGCCCCACAAGTGGCCGACATCGGCATTCTGGAGTTTCAGCGCGCCGGTGAAGCCATGCAGAAAGGGCAGGAAGCCGCTCGTCTCGTCCTGAGCGACATCCAGCGGATCATTGCGAACTGGTCGTGATGGGCGCTAGTCGACTTTTTCCAGCAGCTCCTTGAAGCGGGGATTGTCGCGGAGGGAGTTCAGGTCCGAGTCGGTCTCCAGCCAGGCCCGGTCCCCCCAACCCTGTTCTACGGCGCGCTCCAGCAACTCCAACGACCGGTCGCTGTTGCCCTGCATTGCGTAGAAGCAGGCCACGTTGTAGAGCACGACCGGCTCGTTCTCGTCCTGGCCAAGCGCCCGTTCGGCCATCTCGCGGCCTTTTTCCTTTTCGCCGATCGATACCAGGTTGTTGGCCGCGCAGTAGAGGGCTCGCGTGTCGTGGGGGTTCAGCTCCAGGTGACGCTGGATGGTGTTGAGAGACGCCAGGCGCACGCGCATCTCGTCCTGCCTGCGCCCCATGGAGGAATAGGCCTGGGCGAGGAACAGCGGCGACTGGTAGTCGTTGGGATTGACCTCCATCGCCTCCCGATACATTTCGACGGCTTTTGCGAAATCGCCCTTCGAGGAGCAGGCCAGCCCGTAATAGTAATAGGATTCGAAGAGATTGGGATTTAGCTCGATGGCCCGCTCGAACTCGGCCTCGGCCTCATCGTATTTTTCACCAATGAACAGGGCGAGGCCCTTGGAAGCGTGTGCTTCTGCCGAATCGGGATCGAGCGTAACGGCCTTCTCACTCGCATCCAGTGCTCGTGCGGCGTTGTCGGGCGTTGCGTCCGCATAGCGGTAGAGGTGAGAGCGGGCGTCGGCGATGCCTGCATAGGCCAGCGCATACTTGGAATCCAGATCGATCGCCTGCTCGAACATCCGGATCGCATGCTCGTAGTCGCGCTTGACCATGGAATACATGTACTGGCGACCGCGCAGGTAGAAGTCGAAGGCCTTGGGGTCCGACGTGGCCACATATTGGATCGATCGCCGCTCCTTGGGCGTCAAGGTGACTTTCAAGGCCTGCACGATGCTGTGGGCGATGTCGTCCTGGATGGCGAAGACGTCTTTGAGCTCCCGGTCGTAGGTTTCTGACCAGAGGTGCGAGTCGGTTTCTGTATCGATGAGCTGGGCGGTAATCCTGACGTGGTCTCCGGCCCGGCGGACACTGCCTTCCAGCACGGTGCTGACGCCGAGTTTCTCGGCGACCGTCGGGATGTCGAAATCCTTGCCCTTGAAAGCGAAGGAGGAAGTTCGTGAGGCGACCCGAAGCTGCGGCAGCTTGGTGAGCAGGTTAAGGATCTCTTCGGAAATTCCGTCGGAGAAATACTCGTTGCTGGCATCGCCCGACATATTCACAAAGGGCAGCACCGCCACGGATCGCCGCTCCTGCTCGTCGGCTGCTGCTGTCGGCCTGGTCGAGTTCTCCCTTGGTTGCGAAGCAGGCACCGGTGCCTGCTCGGGTTGCGACGCATCCGTGCGCTCGATCCCCTCCGGCCCAACATCGAAAACCCAGGCCAGGATCACGACGAGCGGCAGGCCGAGAGCGATCAGGACCGTGACCAGTGTGGCCGACCATTCGGGCAGATTGAGATTCGGCATGACGGTCGAAGCGACCTCGATGACCACCCAGCCGGCCACGAGATAGATCAGGACTGCGCGTACTACTCGTCGGCGCTTGAGCTCCGCCCAGAGCGCGCCCATGGATCGTTTCTCCCGAGACTCTTCCAATCTTCAACTCCCTTTGCCGCGCCGAACCGTGGACTGGCGCGATGAGGCGGCTAGAATGACCGATCCGCGATTTTCAGGCAATGTCGTCTCGGAAATGCCCGGATTGTCTCGAGTCAATGCGTGTCCGCTCCGAGTTGGCTAACATGTCCACATGACATGCAAACCCCGCCCAGCGGGAGGTTGAGCGCCATGAGCGTACGATCAACAGCGGCCGAACTGATGAATACGGAGGTCGTCGTCGTGTCACCGGACGACTCTGTCCTGGACGCCGCCCAGAGCCTGCTCTACAAGCGCGTGTCCAATGCGCCGGTAGTCCGCATGAGAGACAAGCAGCGCGTTCTGCGTGGATTCATCTGCGAGAAGGACTGCATGAGCTGCTTTGCCGACGGGCGGATCTACTCGCGGTCCGACCTGAAAGTAAGCGACATCATGCGGGTTCATCCCATGTGCATCCGCCCGCAGACGGACCTCTTCACCCTGGCCACGATCTTCATGCAGCACGGATTCCGCCATTTGCCGGTAGTCGAAGACGGGGTTCTGCTTGGGGTCGTCAGCCGGCGGGATGCGCTGGAAGGGTTCCTCGCCCACCATGCCGCCTATCGCGCGGCATCGCCCGAACAGCGGGCGCAGATGCTGCCCGACTTCGAGCGCATGGACACGCGCCAGTTCATCATCGGTTGAGTGACTGCGAATTCCCTATTCGAAACCATTGCCGAAGAGCACGTCGCTGCCGGCGACGCCGAGGACAAGTCCCGCTCTTTGCCCTGCGACCTGGGCTCGCGGCGCGCCGATGACGATGTTTTCGCCGTCGAAGTCCAGCGCCTGACCCAGGCGGTCGCCGGTCTGGCCGGTGTCATCGATCACCCGGTCGGAGAATTGCCACTGGGACGCTGCGCGCTGGAACACGTAGGCCGCACCCGTACCGCTGGCCATGCCCTCCTCGCCGCTTGCACCCACGGCGGCCTCGTCGCCGGACAGGCGAACAAGGGAGCCGAAGTTTCCGCCGGCGACGCCACGGACCACACCATCACCGTCAATCGGCAGCATCGATCCGGTCTCGACGAAATTGTCGCCGTCGAACTCGAAGGCAAAAGCCGCGCCGGCATCGGCCGCGGCATCGTCATTGCCGGGGGCCCCGACCAGGACCTTGTCGCCGTCGATGGAGATCCCCTCGCCGAAACGATCCCCGGCGCCGGGGTTGCCGTTCCTGAACTTGCCGATCTGTCCCCAGTTGCTTCCGACGATATTCTGGAAGATCGACGCTGTTCCCGAGGTCAGTGCATTGGGCGCTCCCGCGGCAATACGCCCCTTGGACACGTCCAGTGACATGCCGAGTCCGTCCCCGGATTGACCATTCTCGTCATTCAATACCACCGTCTGCACGAAGTTGTCGCCGTCCGAAGGTTCGAAGAGCACGATGGCACCGCTGTTCGTCCCGCTGGGGTTGCCCGCTCCGTCCGGGGCGGCCTTCTGCCCGTTGGGTGCGGCGACGGCCACCATGCCCGAGTCGTCGATGCTGACGGCCCGGGCAAATCCCGAGTCAGCTCCGTTTGCGAGATTTTCAGCCAGCAGGCTGCCGATTTCTGCAGTCGAGCCTCCGGTCAGGCGCAGGAGAACGACCTTCTTGTCCACTCCCATGCCCTTGCCGATCACGCCATCAGCCGGCGCGCCGACGGCGATGAGTCCGTCGCGAACATCGACTGCGGCACCGAAACGCGCACCCGGTTCGGGCACATCGGCGAAGACCTTGTCGATCTGCTTCAGCCCGTCGCCGGTAGCCCGATAGATGACGATCGCCCCGGCATCGGTACCCATGGTGTCGTCTCCGGGCATGCCGACCACGACCGTATTCCCGTCGATGGCGACCGCCGCTCCGAGATCATCGAGGTCGTCGGGCAGGGCGTCCGTACCGCGCGGAATGGGGGCGAGATCGAGGTCGATGACCGCCACATCCCCGGAATCGACGGTGATCGGCGTGCCACGCGTTACGTCGCAGAATCCGACGCAGATCACGTTGTCATGAATCTCGTTGATCAGGGAAAACTGCCCGGCGCGGCTGACCTGCGCGTAATAGGTGCCGGGAACCAGCCCCTGGATGGTGTAGTTGCCCGCCGAGTCGGTGAATCCCTGGCTGTTCTCGGAGAAATCCGCCGTGCTCACGGAAGTCAGCAGTCCGAGCAGTCCGGATCCATCGATTTCCGATCGGACCTGACCGCGAATCGTGGCGCCCGGATCCAGTGCCAGATTGACCCCGGTCAGGTCCTGGCCGTCAGTGATCGACACGGTGGTCTCTGCGTTGATGAGGTTGAACAGGCGGCCGCTGAAGGTGCTCACACGGTAAGTGCCGGCCTCGATGGCCGGCAGGGTGTAATTGCCGTCGGCATCGGTTTCCATGCCGGCTACTCCCAGACCGGTAGTGGTGTCGTTGGCGATGACCAGGATGCCGGCAACCGGTGTTCCATTGACAGAACGCGTGATCCGGCCACTGATGCTGCCGCCGCGATCCAGGGCGAAGTCTATTCCGGAGACCGGGCTGGTACCGACGACCACGGCGGTGACCAGATCGAGGCTTTCGCCGACCTTGACGTCGTCGTAGAACTCGCGGCGGTAGCCCTGCTCGTCGCCGCTGGTGACCAGCAGGTAGTTTCCGGGCGTCACGGCCTGGATGGTGTAGTCGCCGTTCGCGTCGGTGAAGGCGCGGCCGGCCACGACCTGAGCCGGTTCGCTGCCGAGCACCAGATCCAGATCCTGGGCCTGGATCTCGATCCCCTCGATCGGTGCGCCGGTGCCCGAATCGGTCACGCGCCCGCTGATCGAACCGGGGTCGGTTTCCAGGGCGAAATCAATGGCCGTGGTGGTTGCTCCGGCGGTCACCGCGATCGAGGTGCCCTCATTGAGCGCGCAGGGGCAGGGCACATCGTTATAGAGTTCCGGCACGACGTCGCCGAAGCCCCCGTTCCGCTCCGTGTAGGCCACGTAGTTGCCGGTGGGCAAACCCCTGACGGTATATTGGCCGTTGGCGTCCGTAAATGCGCCGCCCCGGGCGCGGATGAACAACTGGTCGCCGGCGTCCGTGTCCTCGTAGACGGCCACGAGCACGCCGTCTAGAGGCTGCCCGTTGTCGGTGCGGGTCACCCGACCCGAGATGGCGCCTGCGGGATCGAGCTGGAAGTCGATGCCGTCGGTAATCGACCCGGCGGTCACTGCTGCCGTGTCGCCGGTACCGGGCTCGCAGCTCGGGGTGCAGATGGTGTTGTCGTAGATCTCCTGCAGGAGGTCGAACTCCGCGGCGTTCTCGGTGCGTACGGTGTAATTGCCGGCAGAGAGGGTGAACGCGTAGCGGCCGGCCCCGTCGGTCGTGGTCGTTCCCAGGGAAACCTCGCCCGTGTCGGGCGAGAACAGGTTCATGGTGACGCCTTCGACGGGTGATCCGTCGGCGCTGCGGGTCACCCGGCCGGTGAAGTTGGGCGCGGTTCCCTGGCTGCCGAACAGGCGCAAGCCCTGTCCGCCCGAAAGAGTGCCGCGGAGATCCGCAAAGTCGCCATTGGTGGTCGTGAAGACGAGCCGAAGCTCTACCGAGTTGGTCAGGTTCCGGAAGGTCGCCGGAAATTGCAGGACAGCCTGCCAGTCGCGGAAGCCCGCTGCAGTCGTCGTAAATGTGTCCAGGGCAGTGGCAAAGCCGTCGAGGCTGGTGCGCAACTCCACGGTGATCGAACTGTTCCCGTAGCTGCGGCCGGTGTAGACCACGCTGGTCAGGTTGTAGGGGAACGGGTCCTCCGGGAATACCGTGAAGGACAAGGTGTTGGCCAATCCCACGGGCCACACATTCGTATTGTTGGAATACCCGATTGCCTGGGACTGGGTCAGGGCGGTGGCCAGCAGCCCCGGCGCCACGGTATCGGCAGCGAGGTCCGTCGTGTCGAAGATGAAGCCGTCCGTATTCTGGTCGTTGGCGCCGGGATCGAACTGGATCAGGAGATCCTGGGCGCTCGCGGAACCCAGGGTCCAGAGTGCCAGCAACCCGGGCAGGAGGAATCGCGTCAATTGGTTGTTCAAGAAAGTCCTCGTCCGCCACATGGCGCCATCAAAGCGGCTAGCATAGACGTCCGGCGGTCTGTGAGCTACTGATGATGAAACTCAGCGGGGACATCACCATCAACGGCAAGCTCTACAAGAAGGGTGCGGAGATTCCCTGGTACTGGATCTACCCTTTTTTCCTGATCCATATGGCGGGGTTCGGTGGGTCCGGCTTCTTCATGGCCTACGGGACTGACGAGGTTCTCTTTCTCTATCTCCACGGCGGCTTTGCGTGCCTGATCTACCTGGTCTTCTACTTCGCGATCTTCGGCGCGGATCGGGTCCGCTGGATGTTCATCAATTCCGGTCTGGGACTGTTCGGCATCTACGCACAGATTGACTGGATTCTGGGCGCCTTCGGCAAGCGGGCTGCCGATTTTCCCTGGTATGTGCATGTCATCCCTTTTTTCTACTACATCCTGTACACCTTCCTGCTCCATCAACTCGTGCTCGACGTGACCCGCGCCCGCGACGATCCGTTCCGCAAGCGCCTGGTCGATGCGCTGTATATCGCGATTTCCATCCTTGTTTACGGGTGGATTTACCTGACCAGGCGGTAGTCCTTTCGGCTATCCTTTCGCGATGCGTTTCATGCTGACCGCCGTCTGTTGCCTGATGGTCGCCTTGCCTTCGCGGGCAGAGGATACGCCGCGCTGGTGGCAGGTTGCCCAGCCGGTGTTCTTCAACCATGCCCGGGAGCAGGGGCTGCCGCCAGGCGCCGTCTGGGCCGTCAATCAGGGCCCCGAGGGTTTTATCTGGCTCGGGACCAGCGGTGGGCTTTACCGCTGGAACGGCTATAACGCACAGGCAGTTGCGACCGGCATCGGCGATGTCGACACGGATACGCGGGTCATTGCCAGGGACACGTCGGGCCGTCTTTGGCTCGGCACGGGGACCGGGCTGGCGTTCTATGACGCGCTTTCCCGGCGGGGAGAAATGGTCCCCCTGGGCATCACCACCGGCGTTCTGTCCATCGCCATCGACGAAGAATCCGACACGCTCTGGTTGGGAACCGAGCACGGGGTCCTGGCGGTGCGCAAGGAGGATGCTGCCGTGGAGCGATACTTGGCCGACGAAGCCATCGGCCGCGTCTTCACCGTCCTGGTGACCGGCAATACCGTCTGGGCAGGAACCGCTGCTGGGCTCTTTCGTCGAACGGCGGACGGCGACTTCGGCAGGGTCGACCTGGGGCCGCTGGATGCCGACACTCGCATCGCCACGCTGACTCAGACCCGTTCGGGTGAAATCTGGGTTGGCACACCGCGCGACGGGGTGATCGCGATCGCCGAGGACGGGAACGTGGCCCGGGTCGCCATCCCGGATTTCGAGAACGAATGGATCTATTCCGCCGCGGAGATCCGGCCCGGCGTCATGTGGCTTGGCAGCTACGGGCGCGGCGTCATCGAGTTACGCACGGAAACGGGCCTGAGCCGGCGCATGGTTCACAACCGGCTGGTCCGCCACAGTCTCGGCCACGATTCCGTGTGGACGATCTTCGTGGACGATGGCGGTCGTGTGTGGGTCGGTACGGGTCGCGGGCTGAGTCTCCACGATCCGGCTTCAACCGCCTTGCTGACGGTGTTTGGCGACACCGGGAGGCCCGGCAGCGTTCGCGATGACCAGGTGAAGTCCATCATGAGCCACGAGGACGGATCGGTCTGGCTGGGACTGGAGACCCAGGGCGTCGATATTCTTGATCCCCGGGAAGGGGTTGTCGCCAGTCTGGTTGTCGATCCGCAGAAGCCGGATACGGCACTGCCGGGCGGCGCGGTCGAGACCATGCTCAGTGTCGGCGACCGGGTATACGTAGGATCCAACTGGGGTCTGTACGTTACCTCGGCGGACGGCTCGCAGCCCAGCCGGCTCAGCTTCTCCGGCCGACCCGATTACCGCTACACGGGAATTCTCGCCGACGGCGGTGACCACCTGCTGGCTGGGGGCACCGACGGGCTTTGGCGGCTGGACCTGGAGGCGAGAGAGGCCGTTCCGGTCCCGGCGCTGTCCAATGAGGCCTTCACCGACCAGCGGATCACCCAGCTGATGTCTCGTTCAGATGGAGGATGGATCGTCGGCACCTGGGACGGCATCAACTGGATCGACGCCGAGGGCCATCTTTCGGATACGGTGCCCGGTCCCGGTGATCCGGCTTCGCCTCTGGGCAACGGTTATATCACGGCCTTGCTGCTAGACCGTCGCGACCGGCTGTGGGTGGCCACGTCCGGCGCGGGATTGTACGTCCGGGATGGCACTGCCTGGACTCACCTGGAACGCGCTGATGGATTGACCAGCGAGGCCATGGCCGGCCTGCAGATGGATGACCGGGAGCGGGTCTGGGCTGCCAGTAACGGTGGCCTTGCGGTGATCGATCCGGATACGCTCGCAGTCACGCCCCTGGGAAGAGGGGACGGTGCGTTGATCGCCCCCTATGTTCGCCAGGCCAGCGCCCGGACCGCCCAGGGCGAGTTGCTGTTCGGCGGCGACGGGGGCTTTACGGTGATCCGGCCGGATCAGTGGCCGCGTGCATCCGAGCCGCCGCGAATCGGGATCGTGCGGGTAACCGTTGGCGACGAGCCGATCGTGCATGGCGCGGCCGCCGCGATCGAGGTGCCGGGCGATCGCAATCAGATCGCCATCGAGTTCGCCTCGCTGGACTACCTGGCGCCTGCCGCCGCGAGCTATCGCTACCGGATGGAAGGGTACGACGAGGCCTGGCGGGCGACCGATGCACAGCACCGGGTGGCGAGCTATACGGGCCTTCCGCCGGGCACCTACCATTTCCTGGTCGAGGCCTCGGATCGCTACGGAGTGTTCCGTGGTGAGCCTGCGACACTGACCTTTTCCGTCCTCCCGCTCTGGTACGAGACGCTGCTCGCCCGGGCCGGGGCGGTCGGCTTGGTCCTGCTGCTGATCGTGGTCGGCGTCCGCACTCGCACGCGTGCCCTGAGCCGGCGCCAGATCGAGCTCGAATCACTGGTTCGCGAACGCACTCGCAAGCTGGAGTCGACCACGGATGCCCTGCGGGAAAAGAGCGCCGAACTCGAACGTGCCAGCCTTACCGACCCCCTGACCGGGATGCACAACCGCCGGTTCGTCGATGCACAGGTGCCGCTCGAGGCCCGGGCGGCCTTGCGCCGGAACCGGGAAGGGCGGCCGGGCGGCGACCTGCTTTTCTTCGTGGTCGACGTCGATCACTTCAAACAGGTCAACGACGAGTACGGGCATCCCGCCGGAGACGCCATCCTCGTTGAAATGAAAGCGCGCCTCGAGCGTGTTTTCCGTGCCACCGACCACCTCGTGCGCTGGGGCGGGGAGGAATTTCTGATCGTTGCCGGCGATGCGGAGCGGGCCCATGCGACCGAGTTGGCCGAGCGGATCCGAACCGAAGTGGCCGGCGAGCCGTTTCAGGTTGAAGGACAGTCGATTCCACTGACCTGCTCGCTCGGCGTCGCAGCCTATCCCTTCGATCCTGACAACCCGGAGGAACACGACTGGCAAAGCGTGATTGCGCTGGCCGACGACGCCATGTTTGCCGCCAAGCGGGCCAGCCGCGATGCGTGGGTCGTGGCGCGCGCGAGGAGCGACGGCACCGGGGTGGTGCTCGACAGCAACCTGGAAGACGACGCCGTAGCGGAGCACTGGCGCTGACCGAGGACCG
>JAWVZU010000065.1:0-15190 GCA_033722075.1 Lysobacterales bacterium | reverse complement strand
GTACCGACTGGCGTGGTCTCCTGCTGGTTCTCCCGGCCATCCTGGCCGGCCTGGCGCTGCTGGAAGGGGTCGTCCGCTGGAGTGGCCTGGGAGATCGCGTGGCCTACAACTGGGCTTACCACGAGCGCTTTGGCTGGACGCAGGTCCCCGGCGCACGTTATCGCGTCGAGCTTCCCTGGGGCACCTTTGCCATTGAATTCAACTCCGACGGCTTCCGCGACCGGGAGCATACGCGGGAAAAGCCCGCCGACATTACGCGCGTGGTCATTCTCGGCGACTCCTTCTCGGAAGCGCTGCAGGTGCCCGTGGAACAGACCTATTTCCGACTGCTGGAGCAGCACCTCAACGGGGCCGGCGTCGGACGCTGGGAAGTATTCAACTTCGGCGTTGGTGACTACGGGACCGCCCAGCAGTTGCGACTGCTGATCGAGCACGTCGCCGCCTACCGCCCGGATGTCATCATTCACCAGATCTTCCCGCTCAACGACGTGTGCAACAACACCCTGGCGCTGGCGGGGCTGTGCAAGAGCACCAACGATCGCTATAGGCCCTATCCGGTGTGGCGAAACGGCTCGATCGAGTGGCAATCCGCCGAGCCGCGCCGCAAGTGACTGCGGGAAAACTGGCGCACCTATTTCCTGGTCGAACGGCTGGTCGTAAGGATGGCGCAGCGCTACGCGAGCGAGGAGGACTGGATCCGGCGCTACACGGAAGCCGGCCACGAACTCGACCCGTTGCTGCAGGTCTACCTGCCCCCCGAGGCGGAGCCCAGCCCCGAGGTCAGCGCCGGCTGGGGCATCACGGAAAGGCTGATCCGCGAGACGGTGGCGATGGCCGACGATCTGGGTGCTCGCTATGTCGCTCTGGTCGTTCCCTTCGAGGCTGCGGTCCGGGAATCGAGCTGGTCATCGTTCAAGGGTCACCGGACCGCCGGAAAGGAGATGGTGCGCCGCCATCCGGAACAGCGGCTGGGCGCGCTGTTCGAGTACCTGGGAGTCGACTGGATCGCCGTGTTGGACCCGTTTTCTCAGGCGGCGGAAGAGGTGCTTCCCTATCGCGACGGGCACTTCAATCCTGCGGGGCACGCGATCACGGCCGAGCTGCTGTTCCAGCAACTGTCCCGCTATTGATCATGGTCGCGCTCGATGCGGTAGCGCCGGATCACCGTGAACTCGCCGTCGATCACCTGCGGATCCTGCCCCTGGCGGGCCATCTTGCGACCCAGCCACCAGGCGCGCAGGTAGAGTACACTCCCGGCAACCAGCCCGATGACGGCCAGCACCGCAAACAGGACCAGTCCGAGCGCGAAGAGCGCGCCCATCATGCCCAGGGCCAGGACGGCGATGAGGATCTGCCACACCGGGTGCAGTTGTCGAGAATTGAACAGGAAGTGTGTTCTCATAGTGTTCAAGATAGGACGTGTTGGGAAGGATTCAATGAGCGGTGACCGGATCTGTGCCCTGGAAGAAATACCCGGGGAAGGCGCGAAGGAGGTGTTTGCGGAGGTGAACGGCACCCGGCAGTCCCTCATCGTCATGCGTCGCGAGCGCACCGTTTTCGTTTACCTGAACGTGTGTCCCCATGCCGGCCGGCCGCTCAACTGGGCGCCGGACCAGTTTCTTTTCACGCCGCAGGGGCGACTGGTCTGTGCGGCACACGGAGCGACTTTCATCGTGGAGACGGGTGAGGCCGTCGGGGGACCGTGCCTGGGAAGTCGATTGATCGATATTCCCGTGGCTGTACGCGATGGCGTGGTCTATGCCATCGAGCCGGATGCGAGGGATGCGTGACATGAAACCTGTTGCAGCCGAGCCGGTCTAAGGACGCCGTGGAGATTCTGAAGCGTATTGCAATGGCGGCACTCATTGCCGCCGTGACCTGGACCAGCTCCTCCGGCCAGGAGGGCATCCGTCTGCCCGACATCGGTGATTCTTCCGGCGTGGTGGTGTCGCAGCAGGACGAGGATGCCTACGGCGACGCACTGATGCGCGAGCTCCGGCGTCTGGCCCAGATGGTCGAAGACCCGCTGGTGGTGGACTACGTGAACCACCTCGGTTACAGCCTGGTTGCGTTTTCCGACGAGCCGGAGCGGTCCTTCAATTTCTTCCTGATCGACGACGATTCGGTCAACGCGTTTGCGGCGCCCGGTGGGAATATCGGAATTCACAGCGAGCTGCTCCTCACGGCGGAGAACGAGAGCGAAGTGGCCGCTGTGCTGGCGCATGAGATCGCGCACGTGACCCAGCGGCACCTGGCGCGCGCCGTCGAGTCGGCCCAGAAGATGAGCCTGCCCATGACCCTGCTCATGCTCGGCGCGGTACTGGCGGGCGCAGGTAACGGCGACGCGGTGCAGACCGCCGTGGTAGGCACCCAGGCCCTGATGCAGCAGATGCAGATCAACTTCACCCGGGCCAACGAGTACGAGGCGGACCGGGTCGGCATCAACACGTTGGCAAAAGCCGGCTACGATCCCGACGGAATGGCCAGCTTCTTTGGCAAGATGCAGCAGATCTCGCGAACCTACGGTCTTGAGATACCCGAGTTCCTGCGCACCCACCCGGTGGAGGCGACGCGAATCGCCGAGGCCAAGAACCGGGCCGCCCAGGCCACGGTGGCACCTGACAAGAAGCGGGATCCGGCCGCATTCCTGATGATGCGCGAGCGGGTGCGGGTCCTGACGGCGGATCATCCGAACGACGCAGTCGCCTACTACAGGAAGGTGGGCAGCGGCGAGAGACATCTCGCCTATGGTCTGGCGCTTGCCCAGCAACGCGCGGGTGATCTGGTCGGTGCGGCCGAGACCCTGCGCCTGCCGGTCATTTCCGGCAGCGACTCGCTCCCGGTGGCGATTCTCAATGCCCGCCTTGCCTTCCGAAGCTCCGGCGAGGCGGAGGCCTTCGAAGATCTCCGCCAGGCCTACCCGAGAAACCGGGCAATTGCCATTGCCTACGCTGAAGAACTGCTCAAGGACGACACATCGGACCCGAAGCTTGCGGAGGAGATGCTGCGGCCGCTCCTCGCCCGGCATACCAAGGATGCGGTGCTGTTCCGGACCTATGCGCGGGCTGCGGATGCCGCCGGTGAGCCGGTGCGTGCCAGCGAGGCCTATGCGCACTACGTCTTCCTGCAAGGGCGCGTGTACGATGCCGTCAGCCAGCTGCGGGGTTTGCTGAAGACCGGTGGCCTCGACTACTACCAGCGCTCGCGCATCGAGGCCCGCCTGGCGGAAATGGAACCGATCCTCGCGGAGATCGAGCGGCGCAACGGCTACGATCCGAGCGAAGGCAAGGGGGAATCGCGTCGGCGCGGCTGATCCCGATATAATCGGCGCAAGCTCCGCAGTAACAGGTTGTTCCTCTGTCGACGCCACAGCCAGCCACGGCGGTTTCCGAGTCCTTTGCGGACGAGTTCGACACGCGACCGCTCGAGGGGCAGTCCTTCGCGGCCGTCGATCTGGGTTCGAACAGCTTCCACCTGGTGGTTGTGCGCTACGACCACGGCACCCTGCATGTCATCGACCGGCTGAAGGAGATGGTGCGTCTCGCCGAAGGCGTCAAGCGCAACGGGGCGCTGACCGACGCGGTCGAGACCCGGGCACTGGATTGCCTGGAGCGATTCGGGGAGCGCCTGGCTCGAATCCCGACGAGCAACGTCAGGGCCGTCGGAACCAATGCCCTGCGGCGCATGAAGGACGGCTGGCGCTTTCTGAGCGCTGCCGAGGAGCGGCTCGGGCATGCGATCGAGATCGTCAGCGGCCAGGAAGAAGCGCGTCTGGTCTACCTGGGCGTGGCCCACGGCATTTCCGAACGGGGCAATCAGCGCCTGGTGATCGACATCGGCGGGGGCAGTACCGAGTTCATCATCGGACGCGATTTCAGCCCGATTCTTCTCTCCAGCCTGTACTTCGGGTGCGTAGGCATCGCTCAGCGCCACTTCGCCGATGGCAAGATCACCCGGAAGCGCTGGAAGAAGGCCCGGACGGCGATCGAGCTGGAGCTGCAGCGAATCGCCGACGACTTCAAGGCCTGCGGCTGGCAGGAAGCGCTGGGTTCCAGCGGCACCATGAAGGCCGTGCGTTCCGTCGCAGTGAACCAGGGGTGGAGTGAGCGCGGCATCACGCCGGACGCCGCCGCGGAAATCCGAGCCGCCTTGCTGAGCGCCGGGAAGGTCGACAAGATCAACCTGTCCGGGCTGTCCGAGCGCCGGCGCCCGGTCTTCGCCAGCGGCGCCGTGATCGTCGAAACCTGCCTGGATACCCTTGGCCTGGACCGGATCATCGTCGCCGATTACGCGCTGCGTGAGGGGCTCCTGTACGATATGTTGGGGCGCATCCTCCACGCCGACCCCCGCAATGCCGCAGTCGAGGCGATGCTGGAGCGTTATCGGGTGGACCGCGGCCAGGCGGAACAGGTCCGGGAACTGGCCCTGGATCTGATCGATCAGGTGCGCCATCACTGGGGGCTGTCGAACAACGCCCAGGCGCTGCTCGCCTGGGGCGCGCTGTTGCACGAGATCGGGCTGAACATCTCCCATCACGGCTACCACCGCCACGGCGCCTACCTGATCGAGAACTCCGATCTGCCCGGCTTCTCGAAGCAGGAGCAGCTGATCCTGGCAGTCCTCATCCGCAATCATCGCCGAAAACCGAACCCGGACCTGTTCCTGAAGCTGGCATCGCGCTTCCAGGACGATGCGATCCGCATCACCGTGCTGCTTCGTCTGGCGGTGCTGTTCAACCGTGCCCGTGCGCTCGGTGAGTCGATTCCCGTTCGGGTCGAAGCGAAGGAGCGCAAGCTGCGCCTGTTCCTGCCCGAGTCCTGGCTGAATGCCCATCCGCTGACCCTGGCGGATCTGCGGGAAGAGGCGTCCAAGCTGAAGAAGCTGGATTTCCGCCTCGACCTGGTTCGCGACTAGCCCGGTCCCAAACAGGAAGCTAGCTAGTCGGTCTCGATCCGGTAGCGCAAGGACACTCGTGCTTCCGTGCCCACCTGCGTCTCCAGCGACCAGTGCTCGCTCAGCCGATACTGCAGCTCGAGCAGATCAACCGGCGCGAACAGACCGATGCTGTAGGTCAGGAACAGGTTGCGGGCGATCTGGCGGCCGATGATCAGCGCAGCGCCCCCGAGGTCCTCGCTCACGGTCAGGGTGAGCTGCTCCAGCCCGAGGGTCCCGCCGACGCCCTGGGAGAGGTCGTTGCCGGCGCTCATGGCAATCGCCAGGGCCGCATTGCGAAGATCTCCGGCCTGGTCCGAAGTGGCCTCATTGAGGGAGCGTCCGAGCAGAAGGTAGGCCAGGATGCTCGAATCCTCCATGGCCGGCTCGGAGTAGAGTTCCACCCGGGGACTGGCGGCGCGTCCGGTAACTCGCACTCCGGCCTTGACGCCGTCCACGTCGCGGAATGCCTCGATCCTGAGGCCCGGATTGTCCAGCGATGTCCCGGAATAGATGAGCCTTCCATCCTCGATCGTCAGCTCCTGACCGTAGGCCTCGTAGGTCCCGGAGAGCCGGAGCTCGCCGGAGGCGCGCTGCGGTTCGCCC
Organism: Lysobacterales bacterium; assembly: GCA_033722075.1. GTDB lineage: Bacteria > Pseudomonadota > Gammaproteobacteria > Xanthomonadales > SZUA-38 > JAWVZU01. Next base: position 9,652 of record JAWVZU010000065.1, on the reverse strand, counting down.
GGTCGATCTGCGACGGTGAGTTCGCCGGTCAGCCTGGCGTCCATGCCGAAACCGCTGAAGCGAACCGGTTCGGGTATGGCGACCGTGATTTGGATATCAGCCCGATCAAGCAGACCGGTCTCCTGGACCCGGGTTTCACCGACCAGGACGACGTCTGGGGAGGGTCGGACTTCGGCTTCCGCCAGGCGACGCTCGATCGTCGCGGCGTCGATGCGCAGTGTTCCGGTAATCCGTGTGCGGTCGGCCTTTCGTTGGAGTTGCAGGTTTGGTGAGGTGATCAGGGTGAGGTCGGGTGCGTCGGCGAAAATGACCCGTTCGCCGGTGACCACCAGATCGAGGGCCGCGATCCGGGCCCCCTCGAGCCTGCCCGAACCCTCGCCGCGGAGCGTGCCTTCACCGGTGGGCAGTGCAGCGCTCACCTCGAGTTCCCCATCCGGCGCGATCGTGATGCGCATGGTGCCGTCCTTCACACGGGTTCCGTAGTCGGGCACGGTGAAGACCAGCCCACCCACTTCGCCGCTGCCGGAAAGGTCGGGGTTGCTGATGGGCCCGCTCACCTGCAACCTGGCCTTTGCCGTGCCACTGAGGTCGGCCAGCTGGGGCACCCAGGCCTCGAATCGGGTGAGCCGCGCGATTTCAAGGTCCAGGCTCGAGTCCTCGAGGACGGGCGATTCACCCAGCGGGTCGAGAAGGTGGAAGGCTCCGGTGGCGCTGGCATCACCTGCGCGAGCGGCGAGCGTCCCGTCAAGGCGCTCACCGGTCCCGTCGAGGCCAACCTCGAAATGCTCCAGTTCCAGGGCCGTGAATTCCTCTCGGGCCGGCAGAGCGATCTCCGCATGGCCTTCCACCCGCGCCTCCAGGCTCGCGAGCTTGAGCCCGGTCGTCTCGGCGACGAGTTGGCCGTCGAGCTTGCCACCCAGGTGAACCGGCTCCTCGGCCAGAGCGGACAGCGGCAGCTCCAGTAATTGAGCGGCGGCTCCGATCAACTCGATTTCGACCCTGCCGGCCTGTTCGGCGGATACGTCGGCCATGGCGCACAGTTTCCCGGACGACGCCGTCAGGCAGGCGGGCTGCAGGCGGAAAAGACCGGCATCGACGGCGACCGTCGTGGACTCTTCGAGGCTCCAGGATCCAAACGAGTCGTCTTCCAGCCGGAGCGTCTCGAGCGCGATCCGGCGTGGCTTATCGAGCAGGTCGGCGGTCAACGCACCGGAGACGACGCCCCGTTCACCGGCCATTTGCAGGTTCACCGCCAATGCGCCGGCGGGTCCCTTGGCGGTCCCGGTGAGGCGATCGATCGGCTCACCGGCAAGGCGCAGACCCTGGCCGCTGAAGGTGAAGTCGCTGGTACCGTTCTCTGCAAGGGACACGCCTCCCGTTGCGCTGATGCTCGCTACGGCATGGGCCCGGTAGGACAGCGAACGGCCGGCCAGGTCCAGCTGCAGCTCGCGGGGCTTTAGATCGAAGTCGGCCTCGACGGTGCCCCCTGCTTCCGGGTGCAGATTCCCGAGATCCACCACGTCCACCCGACCGGTGAGATGCTGGTCTGCAGCCCAGGTGCCTGAAACCTCGACCCGACTGCCGCCGACGGACAGGTCGGCTTCTATGGTCTCGGCGCCGGCCGGGACGAGGCTGAGACGAGCCGTTCCGGCGAGGGGCTGATCGAGCAGAGTCCCCGAGATGGAGCTCAGTCGCAGGTCTGCCGAATCGGTGGTCCCGCGGGCCTCCCCGTCGAGATCCAGGGCGCCGGTCCAGCCCTCCGTAAACGACGCGGGATTCAGGCCTCGGGCCTGCCAGTTCAGGTGCCAGCTCACTTCGGGCGCCCAACTCAGTCGGCCCCCGGCTGTTGCCGACCCGGCGTCGCCGCCATCGAGCGCAAGTTCCAGGTCGGCGAGCCCTTCCGTGTCGCCATTCCCGGACAGGCGCCAGGCCCAATGCTCCAGGCCGCTCCCGGCCCCGGAAAGCCGATACGAATCGGGCGCACCCGAGGCCCGCAGGTTGCCGACGACGGGTTGGTCGGCGAGCCGACCGTCAAAATCGATGGACGCGTCGAGTTCACCCGCCGGATTTCGTGCAAGCTGAAGCCCTCCCGAAAGCGGCGGATCGTCGAGCGTCCAGCGTTCGGCGCTCACCGTGAGGGCGTCTGACCAGCGAGTTTCGATCTCGGAAAAGCTGAGTGTCCTGGCGCCCAGTTCCAGGGTCAGGTTGCCCCGGGCCGATGTGGTCGTTCCCGAGAAGTCGAAGGTAGCTTCCGGCAGGCTCGGGTCGTCCGGTTGCAAGCCGCCCTGGACGGTCCAGGTCGGATCTTCGAACAGGTCGTTGGCCCGGCCGGATGCCCGCAGGCCCCAGGGAGCCGCCTGGACGGAGAGGCTCGTCTCCCGTCGGTCGCCCGTCGCCGAGACGACCATTTCGGGGTCGGAGACGCTCAGCTCCAGCTCATGCGCATAGCGGTCGGCGGTTTCGACCTGGCCGGCCAGCTGAATCCGTCGGTCGCTCAGGTCCAGGGCGAGCTGTCTCACGGTGAGCCGGTGACCGGTCAGCTGTCCGGCAGCCGAGATGTCGTCCAGTACGAGGTGCTGTTCAGCCCGCGTGACCACGAGTTCGTCGACATCCAGCCCGCCGAGCTGGACATTCCAGTCGCTTTCCAGCCCTGGTGGGCCGACAGGTTCCGGTTCTTCCGGCGAGGGTTCGGCAGTGATGACGAGTTCCAGCGAGCGTCCGGAGATCTGCTCGATCGCGAGGGTCCGGTCCAGGAGATCGAGCGGTCGCCAGGCTACTTCCAGGCGTTCCGCGACAAAGGACCAGCCCGTTCCTTGGACGCGGAGGCCGGTGAGCGTCACAGGCCCGAGCAGACGACCTTCCGTCCTATCGACCCTCAGCTCCACGGGCGACCAGGCGTCGACCCGGTCCAGCGCGAAGCGCAGTCCCCAGCCGGTCCCGACCACGATCCAGCCCAGCGCGGACAACAGAGCCAGCAGGAGAACGGCGATGAGGAGGAGCTTTTTCACAGGTCCGGCCCCACGACCAGATGTAGCCGGACCCCGCCGTCGCCGCTGATCGGAAAGCCCAGATCGGCCCGGATCAGCCCGATCGGCGAGGCATAGCGGACGCCGAACCCGCCGCCGAGTTCGAGGTCGTCGCTGACACTGGATAGTGCATTGCCGCCATCCAGAAACACCGCGCCCCGCCAGGGACCGTGAACGCGAAATTCGTATTCGCCGCTCAGCTCGATCAGATGCCTGCCTCCGATGACCGCGCCCTCCTCATCACGGGGGCCGAGTGACTCGTAGTCGTAGCCGCGGATACTGCGATCGCCGCCGGAAAAAAAGCGCAGGCTGGCGGGCAGTTCTCCGAAGCGTTCGGTCCACGTCAGGCCGAGGCGCCCGCGGAGGAGGATACGGGTGTTGGCCGAGGGACTGTAGATGCGCTTGGCGGCAACCTCCAGCTGGACCAGGGACGTGTCGCTGACCAGGCCCTCGACCGCGCCGCGGATGGTGCCGCGCAGCGAGTACCCGGATGACGGAATAGCCGCGCCGTCGCTGCGGGTCCGGCTGAGACTGAAGGCCGGGATCAGGAAATTGGATCGGATGTCCTCATCACCGATAAGGGATTCCTCGCTGAGGTAATTGACCGCGTCGGTTCGGCGCCAGCCGTGCCAGGAACGCAGGCGACTGATCCCCAGGCGGAGCGAGCGGCTTTCTGTCGAGTCGGTCACTTCGTCGCTGAGGGACGCGCCGAGCTGGTAGAAGGCATCATATTGGCTCGTGCTAGGCACGTCGTAATGCAATGTCGCCTCGCTGCGACGTTGGCCGAGGTTGATGCTGGCGGCACCGCGATGACCCTCGCGGTTGATCCACCGGCGGCGCGCGTCGGCTTCCACCCCGGCGCCCGAATCGGTGCCATAGTTGACGCCAAAACGGTAGACGGTCCGCGCATTGGGGGTGACCCTGACCGTGATCGGTACCGTATGGTCCGGCCGGTCCAGGTCGGGGATGACCTCCACGCTGGCAAAATACTCTCGCTCGCGCAGCCGGCTGCTCAGCTCCAGAAGGCGTTCCTGGGAATAGGGATCGCCGGCTGCGAAGGGCAGAAAGCGCCTCATCATCCTGTCGCTGAGCTGCGAACCTTCGAAGGTCACGGTTCCGAAGCGATGGCGCGTGCCGATGTCCCACACCAGGGTCAGGTAGGCCTCGCCGCGCTCGGCATCGACCCGGACCTCCTGGGTGAGCGGTTGGATGTCCAGGTACCCGTTGTCATAAAGGGCGTTGCGAAAGGTGCGCTTACCGGCCTCGTAACGCTGATGGTCGAGCCGGTCGCCCAGCGAGAGGGGAAAAGGCGGCAGCCTGAAATCCAGTTCGGCGGGTTGTCGCTCGGAAAGCACATGGATCGCCATGGACGCGACACGGACCGGTTCGCCCGGGTTGATGGTCAGTTTGGCTCGCCAGGGTTGCGTCTCGGTGGTCAGTTCGGTGTGGATTTCCGGACGGTAGTAGCCGAAAGGGATGAGCGCAGTCCGTGCCTGCTCGGGTGCACGGTCGAGGAAGAACCGGACGGTGGGCAGGTCCAGACCGCTGCGATCCTCTAGATCATAGAGATCCAGCATGGCGCGAACATTGGCGGCGGGTTCGCCGTCCAGACCGGAAAGGCGAATATCGAGTTCAGACGCCGTTGCCGAAATTGACCACGAAACGGCGCAGAGCAGCAGGGCAACGGTAACGCGGTTCAGAAGATTCTTCGCAGAATCAGGGCGACGACCGCCAGCGATCCGACGCAGACGACCAGCGCGATGCACCAGTTGAGCCACAGCCGCATGGATTCCTGATCCCACCAGGCCAGCGTCGTGATGGCGGAGATGCCGAGCAGAATGCCGAAGATCAGGTTGCCCGTGCGCGCCATCGATTCGGTCCAGCGCTGCCACAGGGGCCGGGACCGGAACCGGCGATAGCCCTGCGTCTGCCGGTCCAGGTGTTCCCGGATGAGACGCTTTCGAGCCGCTTCGGAAGAATCGGCAAGTGTCTTCAGCAGCCGATTCAGATCGCGCCGGGCGTTGGCGCGAATCCGATAGAGATCCCAGAACACGTAGAGACAAAAGACGGCCCAACAGATAACGACCAGATCCAGCCCAACGGGTTGGTTCACCGGTTCCCTTGACGGTTACTGGGCTTCCAGGATGCGCCGTACCTCGCGGCGCGCCGCCTGGCGGAGGTTGGGGTCGGGCAGCTCGTCCCGGGTTCCGTAAGCCCGATCGACGAGCACATCGATGAATTCCAGCTGGGTCTCGATCCGGGATTGCTTCTGAATGATCAGCCGCTGGGCGCGGCGCAAGGCGCGAAAAGTCATCCACCACAGCAGCCAGAAGCTGAGGGTGGCGGCGCTCAATACAATCAACAATGCCTGCATTACGAAACCCGCCGATTGTCGCCATGGGGGAGAGTTTGGGTCAGTGGTCACTATAACCCAAGTGGCATTCTTTGCGGGTATCATGTCGCCATGAGTCGTGAAAGCGATATTCTGGTCATCGGAGCCGGCGCCGTGGGTCTCGCCTGCGCCTATTTCCTTAACCGTGCCGGCCGTTCGGTGCGGGTCATCGACCGCGATGAGCCGGGCAGGGGCACATCCTTCGGCAACTGCGGCCTGATCACCCCCAGCCACGCAACTCCGATGTGCTCGCCGACCAACCTGCGGGCGGGTGTGACCTCGATCTTCAGCCCTGCCGCACCGCTCCACGTCCGGCCGCGGCTCAACCTCGATTTCCTGCGCTGGGTTTCGCGCTACAGCGCCCAATGCACCACCGAGCGGGCATCGGAAGTCATGGCAGCCAAGGCAGAACTGTTGCGCAGTTCGCGCGCGCTGATGGAGCGCCTGATCCGCAAGGAGAAACTGCATTGTGAGTGGTCTCCCAGCGGCCTCCTGGCGGTGGCTAATTCCGGAAAGGGTCTTGCTTCCTTGGAGCGACTGGCGGAGGAGGCGGCTCGCGTCGACGTGGCGACCCAGGTCGTCGATGCGACCGCCGCTCGCGAGCTCGAGCCGGCGCTGCTGGATACGATCGTGGGCGGCGTGCTTTTCCCGGATGACGCGGTTCTGCGGCCTGATCTCTACTGCACCGAACTGGCCCGGGTCTGCCGGGAAAAAGGCGTCCGCTTCGAAAAGGAGGCTGAGGTCGACGGCATTCGCGTCGGAGACGCCGGTGAAGCCCATGCGATTTCGACCGCGAAGGACGTGTACCGGGCGCCGATCGTGGTCTTCGCAACCGGGGTCTGGTCCCGATCCCTGCTCCGGCAGATCGGTTTTAATGCGCCGATTGAACCCGGAAAGGGTTACACGCTGACCAGCGCCCGGCCCAATCCCTGTCCCACGCGGGCTTTATTGCTTGAAGAGCGGCGGATCGCGGTCACCCCGTGGGGCGACAGCTTTCGTCTCGGGGGCACCATGGAATTCGCCGGTTTCGATGAGGGCATCAATCGCCATCGCGTGGACGCCCTGATCGAGGGGGCCGCGGAATATCTTGGCGAGCCGCTGGCGCCCGGGAAACCGGAAGCCTGGGCGGGTTTCAGGCCCATGACCCCCGACGATCTGCCGCTCATCGGCCCCCTGGAGGACCAGCCGGGGCTTTTCCTGGCTTGTGGTCACAACATGCTGGGCATGAGCATGTCGGTCGCCACGGGCCGCCTCATCGCCGAACTTGTGCTGCGTCGCAAGCCCCATCTGGATCCGGCGCCCTACGCGCCGAACCGCTTTGCTCGCCAGCCGGCCAATCCGCTGGTCGGGCTTGTTCGTCAGCTCTCCCAGCGAGACTGATCGATCAGGATTTCCACCAGGCCGGAGTCGACATCGCTGAAGGCCTGCGCCGAGAGTTGCTGCAGGCGTTCCAGCGCACTGGCGCCTGATTCCCCCGCGAGACCGGCATTGCCGATTCGGCCATGACCCCCGGCCGCAAAGCGGGCCGCGTCGACGGCAACGCCCAGCCCGGAGGCGATGCGCAGGGCACAGCCCGGTTTGGCCCCGTCGCAGAGGGTTCCGCTGGTGGCATTCACCACGTGCCGGATGACCCGATCGATGACTTCTTCCCGGCCATGCAGGAGCCAGGCTATGGCGCAGCCGACCCCCATGGCTGACGCATGGGCACCCCCGCAGAGCGGGCCGACCCGCCCGATTCTTGCCTTGACCGCGATGTTGACCAGGTGCGCCAGAGCGGTTGCGCGCAGGACCTCCTCGTTGCTCCAGGTGCCCAGATTTCGGGCCGCCGTCCAGGCCCCCAGGCTCACGACGATGCCCGAGTTGCCGCTGCCCCCCGAGGTTGCGGCGGGAAGCGGCGCCCCGGACATGCGGGCGTCGATTGCCGCACTCACCCAGGCCTTGGTCACGGTGACGGGATCGTCGCCGGTGTCCCGGAAGGCGCGGCCCGTTCCCCAGCCGGCATCTTCTTCAAAACCATATTCGGCCAGGCGACGATTGGTCTCCACCGCGTCTGCGACCCGGGCCAGGTCCGCTCCGTCCAGCGAGTCGACGGCTGAAACCAGCTGCCGGGCCGAGCCCAGCCGGGCCACGATTTCTGCGTCGTCGATCTCATCGGTCTGATGGCCATCGTCAGGCGCTGCCACCGGCCGATCCAGTCGATCATGGCGTCCCCGGATGGAGGCCCGTCCGGTTCCGTCGGCTGTGGTGACTTCCGCTTCGATTCGTACCTCTCGCCAGGGCTCGTGAAGAACCCGCACCCGCTGTGCCAGCGCTGCGGCTTTCTCCCACTGCGCGGCTGTAACGGCTCCGAGCACCTGCAGGCCGAGCGAAGGATCCCGCACCAGGCTGCCGACCGCGGCCACGATGGCCGGGCCCTTTTGGGACGTGCCCGGCAGGCCGACCGCCAGCGCGTTCTTGAAGGTCCCGAGATCCGCCCGGACGCGAATCTGCTCGACGCGACCGGTCGTACGGGCGGCGGCCGCCGCCGCGGCAAGCGCCAGGGCCGCCGGCTCGGTGCAGCCTACCGAGGTGACGATTTCCTGCTCGAGCAATCGGGATGCGAACCGGTCGTCGGGGGCACCCATGACGTCAGGCTGCGGCCAGGACCGCGGCAACTTCCTCATCTTTTCGCGCCCACAAGCGCCCGGCCCATGCTTCGAGTTCCGCCCGCACTTCGGGGTCGGCGCGGAAGTTGCGTCCGCGGAGGGAATCGGGGATGGCGACTTCACGGGCCTGCACCACGATCCGGGGGACCCGCCCGCACAGCAGGTCCCAGATCGTCGGCGGCCCATCCGGATAGACGATGGTGACGTCGATCAGTGACTTGAGGCGATCGCCGAACGCGTACAGGACCTCGCCCAGACCGCCCACCTTGGGTTTCAGGAGGTGGCGGTAGGGGGAGTCCTGTGCGGCACGCTTGGCAGGGGTGAAGCGCGTTCCCTCGAGGAAGTTCATCATAGAGACCGGTACGCCGCGGAGGCGATTGCAGACGGCTCGTGCGGTCTCCAGGTCCCGGTTTCTCAGCTCCGGCCTGCTGGCAATCTGATCCCTGGAGTAGCGCTTCATGAAAGGGAAGTCCAGTGCCCACCAGGCGTAACCCAGTATCGGGACCCACAGGAGTTCCTGCTTGATGAAGAAGCGCATGAACGGCGCACGTCGATTGAACATCTTCTGCAGGACCAGGATGTCCACCCAGGACTGGTGATTGCAGTTGATCACGTAGGTCTGGTCCGGATCCAGCCCTTCGGGCAGATCCACTTCCCAGCGCGGCGCGGAGTAGCAGTCGAGGATTCGGTTATTGACCCCGATCCAGGTCTCGGCGATTCGGGTAAGTATGCGGCGTACCCGGTTCCGAAGCGGTCCCGCGGGCGTGATGAACTTGCCGATCGAGAACAGGAACAGCGTCGTGCCGCAGACGAGGGTGTTGAGGCCGATGGCAAATGCGCCCATCACGCCCCTTGCGGGTTCCGGTATCATCTCCGGAATATCTCCGCCCCGGGCGGCAATTTCAAGCCTCGCGCCCGGTCGCGCGGAACGCTACAATTCCGCGTCGAGTGATTTCCCGGTAGGTTGCATGAAGACTGTCCAGATCGCGTCGCTCCTGTTTTCGGCGCTCCTCCTCGGTTGTGCCGGTTCTCCCGATCGTGGGCCCGTGGCGCCGGAACAGACCGAACTGCACGCCATGAGCGGCAGCGAACTGATCGTCGTGACCCGAGCGGAGCCGGCGCGCGCCTTCGGCCTGATCTGGGATGCCCTGGAAATCGACTTGAACTCGGACATCATCACCTGGTGTACCCACAAGCAGGGCATTCAGGAAGTCGAGCCCTGCCGGGAATACGTTCTCACGCAGGCCGGCATCCTCCTCGATACGACGCAATTCGGAACCCCCGATGAGGTCGCTCTGTTCCTCGGCGGTGCCGATGCCGACGGTCATGCGGTTGCCCTGGCGCTGGGCCCGGTCTTCGAGGAACAGTTCGCCGGCGGTTTTGCCCAACCGCTGGGGCGAGTGCTGGCGGGACGAAAGATCCGCGAGGAGCAGCAGCGTCGCCATAAACGCATGCTGGAGAGCCGGGGGGCCGTGCGTGTCTTTGTCGATGCACGGGATACGAGGAAGCCGACGCAGGAGTTGGTCGACGAGATCCTGTCGGCGTTCGAGAGTGATCCTTCCGCGGTGGTCGACCTGCTGTTTGCGTCG
>JAWVZU010000064.1:0-15212 GCA_033722075.1 Lysobacterales bacterium | reverse complement strand
GTCGATGGCCGCCTCCAGGCCGGCCGCGCCCCGTTGCATCCGGTAGTACACCGCCTCCACCACGACGACCGCGTCATCGACCAGCATCCCCAGCACGATGACGATCCCCAGCAGGACCGAGACGTTGAGCGTGTTGCCGGTCACGCTCAGCACCCACAAGGTGCCGGCGATGGAAAACGCGATGCCCAGGGTGACCATGGTCGCAATCCGCCAGCCCAGGAACAGCCAGCAAACGCAGAGGACCAAGAACAGGCCCAGCATGGCGTTGCGCTGCATGATCGAGATCGCTTCGCGGGTCTGGACCGTCTGGTCGTCGGCCAGGAACAGGTCGATGCCGGAGCCTGCCAGCGTCTCGTTGCGCTCGACGATATAGGCATTGAGGCGGTCCACCAGGTCCAGCGTGTTGGTGTAGCCGATCTTGGTCACCGACAAGGACACGGCAGGGCGGCCATTGAAGGACACCAGCTGGGCAGGCTCCTCGCGAGCCCGCTGCACCGTCGCGACCGAATCGAGCGCGATGCGACGCTTTCGATCCAGGCCGGGCGCCAGCTGGAACGCCGCCAGCTCCTCCGGATCGGCGGTTGTGCCCTCCACCCGAATGAGCCATTCCTCGTCGGCGACGTCGGCCTTGCCGGCGAAGGTATCCTTGAAGGCGCGTCCGAGACTGTCGGCGACATCCAGGGCGGTCAGGCCCCGTGCCGCCAAGGCCGCCGGGTCGAAACTGACGTGCAACTCCGGGTCGTGGAGTCCAAAGGACTGGACCCGGTCGACGCCTGAAATCCTCTCCAGGTCTTCCTTTACAAGGCGCGCCTCTTCGCGCAGCTTCTCGTCATCGGCCTGGCCGGCCACCACCACCAGGGCGGTCGGAAAACCGTTGGACGTGGTGAACTCCACGATCACCGGCTCCTCAGCCTCGTCCGGCAGCTCGTCGTTGGCCTTGGTCTGCAGTTCCCGGCGCAGGTCGTTGATCCGCTTGTCGAAGATCCGCGGTGAAATCTCCCGGAAGCGGACCAGGATGTTGGACACGCCCTCGCGGGTGTTAGAAGACACGAACTTGATGTCCTGGACATTGCGGATGGCATCCTCGAGAGGCGAAGTCACCAGTTCCTCGACATCCGCGGCCGATGCGCCGGCCAGGACGGTCGTGATATTGACCCAGTTGAAGTTGATCTCCGGGTCCTGCTCACGGGGCATGGACTGATAGGCCAGAAAGCCCATGACCAGCACCACCCCGAAGAGGATGTTGACCAGCGGGTGGTTGGTCAGCAGGCGACGAACAAGGCGCATGGGGCGACTACTCGGCCACGGTGACCGGATCGCCGCCGTTGACCCGGTTCCGACCACCGACGATCACCAGCAGATCACCGGGCAGGTCGACGTCAGCGGGCCGGCCTTCCTGGGCATCGGGCAGCGGCACGAACCGGGCCGTGCCGGCCTCGACCACGAAGATTCCGATCTCGCCCTCCCGTCGCACCATCAGATCCGCCGGAAGACGGGCCTTGGCCGCCCGCCAGCGCAACTCGCCGCTGCTGCCCACGGGCGCGGCCGGGCCGGGAAAGGTCAACCGGGCAACCCGGATGCGCTGGCTGGGATCCACCACCGAGCCCATCCGGGCCAGCACCACGGGCCACTCCCTGCCATCGCTGACGAAGACCGGGGCTTCGGCATCCCGCAGGCTCTCGGCCTGACCGGTCGCAAGCTCTGCCTCGACTTCGCTCCGGTCGGTCTGGACGACGGTCAACAGGCTGGAGCCCGGCAGGACGTAGGCGCCCACCTGCGCCTCCCGATCCACCACTTCCCCGTCAAACGGGGCGCGGATGCGGGTTCTTTCGAGGTTGATGCTTGCCTCGTCCACCGCCACGGCCTGCGCATTCCGCTCGGCTTCCAGAACCGCCAGGTCCGTCTCCCGGGCCAGCAGGTCGTCCTCCGAGATGTGGCGGTTCCGGGACAGCTCCCGGGCCCGCTTGAGCCGCAACTCGGCCTGCGCAATCCGAGCCTCGACGGCCGCGAGACCGGCCCGGGCGCGCCGCAGGGCCTGCTGATAATCCCGATCTTCCAGGGTCACCAGCAGCTGATCCCTGGCGACCGCCTCACCCACCTCGACATGAATGGACTCGACCACGGCGCCCACCTGGGCCGCCAGGCGGGATCGGTTGGCCGGCAAAACCGTCGCAACCGCCCGGCTTTCCGGGGCGACCAGCAGGTCGTCCAACGGATTCGCCGTCACTGCGATCGTCGTCTGACCTGATGCCGCGCCGAGGGCCAACGCGGCGATCACTCCCAGGCAGATCCGCACCGATTTTCGCTCCAGGCAAAAAAGGCACATGGTACCCACCGTACCGGTGGCGATCTATGGGCAAGGCAACCCGGTCCGCTATGATGGGTGGAGCCCAACGCCTTGGCAACTACCGCATGCCGGACATCACTGCCCGCATCGCCAGCGAGATCGAAGCGCGCAGCCACCAGGTCGATGCCGCGATCCGGCTGTTCGACGCAGGCGCCACGGTCCCCTTCGTGGCCCGCTATCGCAAGGAGGCGACCGGTGGCCTGGACGATGGCCAGTTGCGGCGCCTGCAGGCGCGATTGGCCTACCTGCGCGATCTCGAAGAACGACGAAAGCGAATTCTCGCCGCCATTGAAGAGCACGGGGACCTCGATGCTTCGCTCAGGCAAGCCATCGAGGCCGCCGAGACCAAGACCCGCCTGGAGGATCTCTACCTGCCGTTCAAGCCCCAAAGGCAGACCCGGGCCCAGCGTGCCCGGGATGCGGGGCTACAACCCCTGGCGGAGCAGCTCCGCAGCGAACCGGAGACGCAGCCGTTGCCGGCCGCCGAACGCTTCATTGATCCGGACCGAGGCATCGCCGACGCGGAGGCCGCGCTCGACGGCGCCCGCGCGATCCTGATCGAGGCGCTGTCCGAAGAACCGGACCTGGTGGGCGACCTGCGCGAGCTGGCCTGGCGCCATGGGCGGGTCCGCACGGAGGTCGTGCCCGGCAGGGAGAAGGCCGGCCGGCAGTACGCGGACTACTTCGATTTCTCCGAGCCGATCCGGTCCATCGCCTCCCATCGCCTGCTGGCCGCCCTGCGAGCACGGGCCGAGGGCTGCGTAAAGCTGGACCTGGCGCTGCCGGACGAAACCACACAGCGGTCCCTGCGGCGGATCGGCGAGGCGTTGGCAGCCGGAGCCGATCACCACGGCTGGCTGGGGCAAACGGTGGAACACGCCTGGCGGCAAAAGATCCGGCCCCATCTCGTCCTCGATCTGATCGGCCGCGCGCGGGAGCGCGCCGAAGCCGAGGCGATCCGGGTCTTCTCGGCCAATCTCCACGATCTCCTGATGGCCCCGCCGGGCGGTCCCCAAGTCGTCCTCGGCCTCGATCCGGGGCTGCGCAGCGGGGTCAAGGCCGCCGTGGTGGACGAGACGGGCCAGGTGCTGACCACCGCGACGATCTACCCGCATGCCCCGCAGGGACGATGGGAGGAGGCGCGCGAGAAACTGGTCGAGCTCATTCGGACCCATCGGATCGCGCTGGTGGCGGTCGGCGACGGCAAGGCATCGCGCCGCACCTTGCGCCTGGTGCGCGAAGTCGCCGGTGAGCAGGGCCCGGCATTCGAGGCCACCGTGGTCAGCGAGGCCGGCGCATCGGTCTATTCCGCATCGGCGCTGGCCGCGGCGGAATTGCCGGACCTGGATGTTGCCCTTCGCGGCGCCGTGTCGATTGCCCGGCGCCTGCAGGACCCCTTGGCAGAACTGGTCAAGATCGATCCCAAGGCCATCGGCGTCGGGCAATACCAGCATGACGTGAATCAGATCAAACTGGCGGCGGCACTGGACGCCGAAGTCGAGGACTGCGTCAACGCCGTCGGTGTGGCCCTGAATACTGCTTCGCCCCAGCTGCTGGCGCGCGTGTCGGGGTTGGGGCCGGCGCTCGCCGAACGGATCGTCGAATACCGGGATATCGCCGGGCCGTTCCCCAGCCGGGAATCGCTGAAAGGGGTCACCGGCGTGGGCCCGCAGACCTTTCAGCAGGCGGCCGGTTTTCTGCGCATTGCCGGCGGCGACAATCCACTCGACGCCACGGGTGTCCACCCGGAGGCCTATCCCGTGGTCGAACGCGTTCTGGCGAAAGTCGACCGTCCGCTCGAGCACGTCATGGGCAATCGGGAGCTGCTCGGCGCGCTGGATCCGGAGGGACTCACCTGCGACTGCTTCGGACCACCTACCGTAGGCGACATCCTCGACGAACTGGCCAGGCCCGGCCGGGATCCACGGCCCCGCCTGATGACGGCGCGCTTCGCCGATGGCGTTCGGACCATGGATGACCTCGAGGTCGGCCAGGTGCTGGAGGGCATCGTCACCAACGTCACCAATTTCGGCGCCTTCGTGAACATCGGCATCGAGCAGGACGCACTGCTGCACATCTCCGAAATGGCGGACCGGTACGTCAAGGATCCGCGCTCCGAGGTCCGCGCCGGCGAGGTGGTCAAGGTCCGGATCCTGGAGATCGATCTCGACCGACGCCGGGTGAGCCTGTCCAAACGCCCGAATCCGTCTGGAAAAAAGGCCGAGCCGACCCCATCAAAGCGCCAGGGCGCCTTTGGCTCCGCACTGGCCGACGCACTGACCCGGGCCCGCAAGAAATCGAACTAGGAGCGACCATGTCCAGTCCAATTCTGCTCGTCCTTTGTACCGCCCCGGATCCCGATTCGGCCAAGGAAATCTCGCAGGCCGTCGTTGCCGAGAAGCTCGCTGCCTGCGTCAACCGCCTGATCGATGTCCAGTCCGTCTTTCGCTGGGAGGGCACGGTACAGTCCGAGGCCGAGGTGCTGCTCCTCCTCAAGACCACCGAGGTAGCCTATCCGCGACTTGAAAAGCGCCTGGTCGAACTGCATCCCTATGAACTTCCCGAAGTGATCGCGGTCGAGGTAAGCCGGGGCCTGGATGGGTTTCTGGACTGGATCCGCGAAGGGACCTCGGACGGATAGACGCACACGTGGCGGGCACGGCCGGCCTCGGATACTGGACCTGAAGTGCAATGCCGCGGTCACCGGCCAGCACGCGTGGTTCCATCGGTAACTCGGACTAAGCCAACATGAGAACAGCCCGGTCGATCTTCCTTCGCTTCGCTGCCCCGTTGACGCTCCTGCTCGCCGGGAGTGCGGCTGCGATCGACGTCTCCGACCTTCTGCCGGTGGAAGAGGCTTTCGATCTGTCGGTTTCCGCCGCCGGCGAAGAGACACTGCAGGCCCGCTGGGCCATCGCCGAGGGCTACTACCTGTACAAGGGGCGGATCAGTTTCGAATCCCGCACTCCGGGCATCGAGCTGGGCGAGCCGGTCAAGCCGAAAGGCAAGGAAAAGGAAGACGAGTTCTTCGGCCTGGTAGAAACCTATCGCGGCCGCGTCAACATCGACGTGCCCCTGATCCGTAACGATCCGTCGCTGCGAACGTTGGAACTCGCAGTGAAATCGCAGGGATGCGCTGATCTCGGCGTCTGCTATCCGCCTCACCGACAGATCGTGACCGTGAATCTCCCGGCTTCGGCTGCGGCCGAACCGGCACCCCCCGGCGCACTCACCCTGGGCGGCGGGCTCGACAATCTGCTGGGCAGCGAAGCGCTGCCCGTCGACGAGGCGTTCCGGTACGAGACCATCGCCCTTTCGGCCACCGAGCTGCTGGCGCGCTGGACCATCGCCGACGGCTACTACCTCTACCGGGACAAGATCGACTTCCGGATCGGGTCCAATCAACCGGCATCCCTGGCCGGTTTCGAAACGCCACCCGGCGTCCCCATGACCGACGAGCATTTCGGGGACGTCGAGGTCTACTACGGCGAAGTGGAAGTGCCGATCCGGATCGAGCGACACGCCGAAGAAGCCGCCGGCCTGCAGCTGACCGGGCTGTACCAGGGATGCAAGGAAGCGGGGATCTGCTATCCGCCGCAGGAGCGCCTGATTACCGTGGCCCTGCCTGCGGTCGAGGGCGCCACGGAGGTCACCGCGCCGAAGCGGGCCGAACCGCCCCTAGCCGCTTCGCAGGAACTGCCGGAGCAGGACCGGCTGGCCCGCGCCCTGGATGAAGATTCGCTCTGGACGCTGGTGCTCTTCTTCGGATTCGGCCTGCTCCTGGCCTTCACCCCCTGCGTGTTTCCGATGCTTCCCATCCTCTCCGGAATCATCGCCGGTCAAGGGGATGACATCACGACCGGCAAGGCCTTCGTGCTGTCCCTGGTCTACGTGCTGGCCATGGCGTTGACCTACACCGTCGCCGGCGTCATTGCCGGTTACTGGGGCTACAACCTGCAGGCCGCCTTCCAGAACGCCTGGGTTCTCGGTGCCTTCGCGGTGATCTTCGTGCTGCTCTCCCTGGCCATGTTCGGTTTCTACGAACTCCAGCTCCCGGTGTCCTGGCAGACCCGGCTCAATGAGATCAGCAACCGCCAGGGCGGGGGCACGCTCCTCGGCGTCGGCATCATGGGCTTTCTCTCGGCCCTGATCGTCGGACCCTGTGTCGCACCCCCACTGGCCGCGGCGCTGATCTATATCGGCCAGACCGGTGATCCGGCGCTGGGCGGCGCCGCCCTGTTTTCCCTGTCCCTGGGCATGGGCGCGCCGTTGGTCGTCGTCGGCACCTCGGCCGGCAAGTTCCTGCCTCGGGCAGGCGCCTGGATGGACGCGGTGAAGGCCGTGTTCGGGGTCGCCCTCCTGGCCCTGGCGATCTGGATCCTCGAGCGGATCACCCCGCCGGCGCTGATCATGCTGGCCTGGGGTGTGCTGGCCATCGCCTCCGGCGTCTACCTGGGGGCGCTGGAACGGGTGCCCGCAGACGCCAGCGGCTGGCGCCGCCTGTGGAAGGCGCTGGGGCTGGTGCTGATCGTCCTGGGCAGCCTGGAACTGATCGGCGCGGCCGCCGGGGGCCGGGATTGGCTGCAGCCCCTCAAGGGCGTCGGCTTCTCGGGAAGCGGTGGACCGGCTGCCAACGTCGGGGCCGTCGAATTCCGCAAGATCAAGTCGCTGGACGATCTCCGAGCCGAGCTGACCGCCGTCGACCAGCCCGGCATGCTCGACTTCTATGCCGACTGGTGTGTCGACTGCAAGCGAATGGACAAGTACACCTTTCCCGAACCACCCGTGGTCGCGGCAATGGCCGGCGGGATCGCCATGAAGGCCGACGTGACCGCAAACGATGCCGTCGACCAGGCCCTGATGCGCGAGTTCAACATCATCGGCCCACCGGCAATCCTGTTTTTCGATGCCCAAGGCCGCGAAATGCCGCGCTTCCGGGTCATCGGCTACCAGCGACCCGAAGAATTCGCGGCTCATGTCCGCCGCGCCTATGAGGCCGGCAGCCGCCCATGAGCCTGCGGGCAACCCTTCTGATCATTGCGATTGCCCTGGGCGCCGGCATTGCAGGCTATTTTGCCGGCAGCTACTGGCTTCAGTCGGAAGCTACGCCATCAGCCGCCGAGGCGGGCGTCGGTGATGCGGCGCCAAGCTTCGAACTGCCCGACCTTGGCGGGCAGCTCGTGAACCCGGAAGACTTCCGGGGCAAGGCGATACTGATCAATTTCTGGGCCACCTGGTGCGCGCCCTGTCGGCGTGAGATGCCGCATCTCATGGAACTCCATGACAGTTTCGAGGATGGTCGGGCCGCGGTGATCGGGATTGCGCTGGACCGGGAGGCGGACGTGCGCAGTTTCGTCCAGGAACTCGGCATTCGCTATCCCATTCTCCTCGCCGGCGACATCGAAGGCACCCGCCTGGTGCAACGCTACGGAAACAGCCAGGTACTGCTCCCCTACAGCGTGTTCGTTCGCCCCGACGGCACCGTGGACCACGCGGTGCTCGGAGAGGTGACCCTGGAGGAAGCCCGGGACAGGCTCCTGGAGCTACTCGACCGGCACCGCTGAGCACCGGACAAAAACCGGGCTACGTACGCGAAATTCGCCGATCTTGCGGCTTATTGGCCGAAAACAGCCTAGACAACCACATTCGCCTTGGGCACACTAGCCGCCTGTGTCTCACGGGGGCCACAAGGTGGCGGCGCAAATTCTCGTCCTCAATGGGCCGAATCTGAACCTGCTCGGGCAGCGCGAGCCGGAGCACTATGGCTCGACGACGCTGGATGAGATCGTGCAGGGATTGAGGGAGACCGCCGAGCAGCACGGCGCCCGCCTGGAGCACCTGCAGAGCAACGCCGAGGCCGAGCTGATCGAGCGGATCCACGCTGCGCCCGGAAACGGTTTCCAGGCGATCGTGATCAATCCCGGCGGGCTGACCCATACATCGGTGATCCTGCGGGACGCACTCGTCGGCGCGGGTCTGCCCTTCGTCGAGGTACATCTGAGCAACATACACGCCCGCGAGGCATTCCGTCGGACCAGTCTGCTGGCCGATGTCGCCGCCGGGACCATTACCGGTCTCGGTGCCATCGGTTACCGCCTGGCGCTGGAGGCGGCAATCGAGCTGGCCCGACGAACGGGCTCCAAGAAAGAAGGTTGAGGGGAACATGGACCTTAGAAAGATCAAGAAGCTCGTGGAAATCCTTGAAGAATCCAATCTGTCGGAACTGGAAATCCACGAGAACGATGAATCGATCCGGCTGAGTCGACACGGCGCCGGCGAACCCACGATGTTTGCCGGCTATCCGCCGCCCCAGGGCTACGCTCCGCCGCCCACGGGCGCGCCGGCCCAGAAGGAAGAGCGGGAAAGCGACGGCGAAGAAACCGAACCGGAGCTGGCCGAGGGCCACGTCATTCGCTCACCCATGGTGGGGACCTACTACGCGGCACCCAATCCGGACTCGGAGCCATTCGTCAGCGTCGGCCAGAACATCAAGGCCGGGGACACGGTGTGCATCATCGAAGCGATGAAGATGTTCAACCAGATCGAGTCGGACATCAACGGCAAGGTGGTCGCGGTGCTGGTCGATAATGCCCAGCCCGTGGAGTTCGACCAGCCCCTGTTCATCGTCCGCTGAGCCGCAACGATGATTGACAAGATTCTCATCGCGAATCGCGGCGAGATTGCACTCCGGATCCTGCGCGCCTGCCACGCGCTGGGGATCAAGACGGTAGCCATCCACTCCACCGTGGACCGCAACCTGAAGCACGTCGGCATGGCCGACGAGTCGGTGTGCATCGGCCCCCCGCCGGCGAACGAAAGTTATCTCAACATTCCGGCCATCATCGCCGCCGCGGAGGTCACCGACGCGTCGGCGATTCATCCAGGGTACGGATTCCTGGCGGAAAACGCCGATTTTGCCGAGCGTGCCGAGAAGAGCGGGTTCATCTTCATCGGCCCGAGACCGGATACGATCCGACTGATGGGCGACAAGGTCGAGGCAATCAAGGCCATGAAGCTGGCCGGCGTGCCGTGTGTGCCCGGATCGGACGGCGCCCTGGGTGACGACCGGGAGGAGAATGCGCGCCTCGCCCGGGAAATCGGCTACCCGGTGATCATCAAGGCCTCCGGCGGTGGCGGCGGACGGGGCATGCGCGTGGTGCATACCGAGGGCGCCCTGCACAACGCGATCGGCATGACCCGCAATGAGGCCAAGGCCGCCTTCGGCAACGATCAGGTCTACATGGAGAAATTCCTGGAGCATCCGCGCCATGTGGAAATCCAGGTTCTGGCCGACGGGGAGGGCAACGCCATCCACCTGGGTGAGCGTGACTGCTCCATGCAGCGGCGGCATCAAAAGGTCGTGGAGGAAGCCCTCGCCCCGGGTATCACCGCAGCCCAGCGGATGGAGATCGGCGCCGCCTGCGTCGAGGCCTGCCAGCGGATGAGCTACCGCGGCGCCGGCACCTTCGAGTTCCTGTTCGAAGACGGTAAGTTCTATTTCATCGAGATGAACACCCGGATCCAGGTTGAGCACCCGGTCACGGAACGCATCACCGGCATCGACCTGGTCCGTCAGCAGATTCTCATCGCGCAGGGCGAGGGGCTGCCACTGGCCCAGGAGAAGGTCACCTGGCGGGGGCACGCGATCGAGTGTCGGATCAACGCCGAGGACCCGGTCAGCTTCATGCCGTCACCGGGAACCGTCATCTCGTTCCATCCGCCCGGCGGCCCGGGCATCCGCGTCGACAGCCATCTCTACGATGGCTACACGATCCCGCCCAATTACGACTCCATGATCGGCAAGATCATCGCTTACGGGCAGGACCGCGAAACGGCCATTGCCCGCATGCAGGTGGCCCTGGCCGAAACGCTGATCGTCGGGATCAAGACCAACATCCCCCTGCTGCAACGGATCCTCAGCGACAAGGGCTTTCAGACGGGTGGTACCGATATCCACTATCTGGAAAAGCGGCTCGCCGAAACCCGGAACAAGTGATCCGTGAGCGCAGACCCGGGCGTCGAAATCTCGCTGTGGACCGACCGGGACGGCGGCGCTGAGGCGGAGGCCATTCTCGAGGACCTGGGTGCGCTGGCCGTCACCCTGGCGGATGCGGGGGACCAGCCGGTACTGGAGCCGGCGCCTGGCGAGCACCCGTTGTGGCCCGACCTCCGGGTCACCGGCTACTTCCCGCCGGGTACCGACCCGGGGCCGCTGGTGGCAGGCATCCGCGCCAGCAACTTCCCCGGACGGGTAGACCACCGCAAGATCGAGGCGCAGGACTGGGAACGGGCATGGATGGCCGAGGCGAAACCGATGTGCTTCGGGGAGCGGCTCTGGGTCGTCCCCAGTAGCTGTGAAGCGCCGCCGGAGGCCGCAGCCGTGGTGGTCCTGGATCCCGGTCTGGCCTTCGGCACCGGAACCCATCCGTCCACCGCCATGTGTCTGGAGTTCCTGGACAGCCTCGATCTCACCGGTCGCCGGGTCCTGGACCTGGGTTGTGGGTCCGGCATTCTGGCCGTCGCCGCCGGAGTGCTCGGGGCCGAAGAGGTCCTTGCGGTCGACATCGATCCCCAGGCGGAGCAGGCGACGCGACTCAACATCGAAGCCAACGACCAGCAGGGACGGGTTCGGGTGGCACCGGTGGCCGAGCTCGCACCGGGCGGATTCGATGTCATCGTCGCCAATATCCTGGCCGGCACGCTGGTCGAACTCGCGCCGCTCGTCGGAAGCCTCGCCGCACCAGGCGGGGCGCTCGCGCTGGCCGGCATTCTTGACCGCCAGATCGGCTTGGTCGAAGACGCCTACCGTCACGATTTCGAACAGCTGGCGTCGCGGCGGTCGGGAGAATGGGCGCTGGTGACGGCACGGCGGCGCGGCGACTGATGTATACCCAGTGCCCCCAGTGCGTGACCCTGTTTCCGATCGACGTCGAAACGCTTTGCACGTCCCACGGAAAAGTGCGCTGTGGCTGCTGCGGAGCCGTGTTCAATGCCCTCGATGCACTCAGTGAAGATTACCCGGCGGATGAGCGGATTGCCGGCGTCTTCTATTCCGATCGCCCGCCGACCCTGCGTGACCCCGACGAGGACGAAGAGGGGCTGGTGGACCCGGAGCTGTTCTTCAGCCCCGTTGACCCGGACACGCTGCTCGACGATCTGGGGGAGGAATCGGAAGCGCCCGAGCTGATCGCGCCGCCCACCTATTCGGACGTCGAGCCCGAACTGGAACGGGGCCGCAGCGCGACACCGTGGATTCTGGCCACGCTCGTCCTGACCGTGACGCTGGTTGGCCAGATCGCCTGGTTCGAACGGGACGCCTGGTTGTCTCACCCCCAGGTCCGGCCCTGGCTTGACCGGGCCTGCGCTCAAATCGGCTGCCAGCTGCCGCCACGGCGTGACCTGTCCCGTATTCGCCTGGTGAGCCGCAACATCCGGCCTCACCCGAGCGTCGAAGGGGCGCTGATGATCAATGCGACGCTGCGCAACGAGGCGACATTCGTTCAGCCCTATCCCCGGGTCGAAATCGAACTCGCGAATCTCGACGGGCAGCCGATCGCGGCGCGGATCTTCCCTCCGGAGGCCTATCTCGAGGAGGGCCGCGACCCGAGCGAAGGGATGGCGCCCGGGACCTTGCTGCCGCTGGTGTTCGAGGTGGTTGACCCCGGAGAGGACGCGGTGGCCTTCGAGTTCACCTTCCGCTGAACAATCAGCGGTCCAGCCGTTTCAGGAACACCCCCATCTCCCGCTCCAGCTGCTTGTCGCCGTTGGCCTGCGCAGCCTCGATGCCGCGCTTGTAAGCCTCCGCCGCACTCGCCACGTCGTCCTGCGCCTCCCTGGCCTTGCCGAGGAGTTTCCAGGCGGCGGTGTAGTCGCTCTGCAACGCCACCGCTGCATTCAGGTGTTCCAGCGCCTGATCGGTCCGGCCCAACTCGAGGTATCCCTTGCCGAGAGTAAATCGCAGCAGCGCACTGTCCTGCCCTCCGGCGAGGAGCTTCTCGAAGCGTTCCAGGGTCGCGTTGTCCATCAGCTCCGCTAGTCCTTCCAGAACGTCGGGGTGAACAGGACCAGCAGGGTGAACAGTTCCAGACGTCCCATGATCATGGCCAGGGCCAGGAACCACTTCGCCGGCGGCGCCAGGTCGGCATAATGCGGGCCGGCGCCACCCAGTGCCGGGCCCAGGTTGTTGAGGCAGGCGAGCACGGCCGAGACACCGGTCTCCAGGTCCAGACCGAAGGTGGTCATCAGCACCGACAGCACGCACAGGCAGGCCACATAGAGCGAGAAGAAGCCCCATACCGACTGGATCACCGATTCGGGCATCTTCTTGCGGCCCATCTTCACCGGCGCCACCGCAGCCGGATGCACCAGCCGCATGATCTCCCGAACCCCCTGGCGATAGAGCAGCACACCGCGGACGACCTTGATGCCACCTCCGGTCGATCCGGCACAGGCGCCGATACAGGAAAGCAGCAGCAGGATGAGCGGCAGCGCACCGGGCCAGAGGTAGAACGAATCGGTCGTGAAACCGGTGGTGGTTGCGACCGAGACGGCCTGGAATAGGCCGTAGCGCAGCGCCTCTCCGAAGCTCGGGTGCGTACCCGAGAACAGCAGGCCCGCAACGCAGAAGATGATCCCGATGCCGAGGATCACCAGGTACCACTTCAGTTCGTAGTCGCCGAGGTAAGGGCTCATGGAGGCCCGGCGCCAGGCGAGGAAGTGGAGGGCGAAATTGACCCCGGCGGCGGCCATGAAAACCACCGCGATCATCTCGATGACGGGCGAGTCGAAATAGCCGATGGACAGGTCATGGGTCGAGAATCCCCCGATCGCCACGGTGGAGAAGGCATGGCAGATTGCATCGAACAGGCTCATGCCCGCCATCCAGTAGGCCAGGGCGCACAGTACGGTAAAGCCCAGATAGAGATACCAGAGCGCCTTGGCCGTCTCGGCAATGCGCGGGGTCAGCTTGTTGTCCTTCATGGGCCCCGGGGTTTCGGCCCGGTAGAGCTGCATGCCGCCGATCCGGAGCATCGGCAGGACGGCAACCGCCAGGACCACGATGCCCATACCGCCCAACCACTGCAGCTGCTGGCGGTAGAAGAGGACCCCCTTGGGCAGGCTGTCGATGTTGGTCAGGACCGTGGCGCCGGTGGTGGTGAGTCCCGATACCGACTCGAATACCGCATCGGTCACCGACAGCGAGGGATACTGGGACAGCAGCAGCGGCACGGCGCCGGTCAAGCCGAGGACCGTCCAGCAGGTCACCACCACCAGGAAGCCGTCGCGGATGCGGAACTCCCGGCGCACCTTGCGGACCGGGAACCAGGCCAGGGCGCCGAGGACCAGCAGCACCGAGAACCCCTCGAGGAAGGCGACCGTACTGCCGTCGGCATAGATCAGTCCCACGAGCGCCGGCGGCAGCATCGTCAGGCTGGAGATCATGATGAGGATCCCGGCGATGCGCTGGATCGACTGGATACGCATTACATGAAGGTCACGCCGACCTGGAACAGCCGTTCGATCTCGCCGATGCTGCGCCGGTCCACGACGAACAGGACGACATGATCTTCGGACTCCACCTTGGTGTCATGGTGGGCGATGATGAGATCTTCGCCACGGATGATGCCGCCGATCGTCGCCCCGGACGGCAGTTCGATTTCCTCGATGGTTCGACCGACCACCCGCGATGAGCCCGCATCCCCGTGAGCCACCGCCTCGATGGCTTCGGCGGCCCCGCGGCGCAGCGAATGGACCCGGACCATGTGACCCTTCCGGACGTGAGTGAGCAGGCCACCGATCGTGATCTGCTGCGGCGAGATCGCAATATCGATGGTGCCGGCCTCGATCATGTCCACGTAGGACATCCGGTTGACCAGCGACAGCACCTTGCGCGCGCCCAGCCGCTTGGCCAGCATGGAGGACAGGACATTGGCCTCGTCGTCGTCGGTGAGGGCGCAGTAGACGTCGGTCTGATCGATGTTCTCCTCGCGCAGCAGATCCTCGTCGGTGCAATCGCCGCGCAAGACGATGGACTTCTCCAGCTCCTCGGCAATCTGCTCTGCCCGCTCCTTGCCGCGCTCGATGATCTTCACGTGGTAGCGGTCCTCGAGTGCAGCGGCCAGGTTCAGGCCGATGTTGCCGCCACCGGCGATGATCACGCGCCGGACCGGCGACTCCAGTTCGCGCAGTTCCTCCATCACCCCCCGGATGTCCTGGCGGGCGGCCAGGAAGAACACCGTGTCACCCACGGTCATGGCGGTGTCCCCGTCGGGAATGATCGGCATCTCGTGGCGGAAGATCCCGGCGACGCGGATTTCCTTGCCGGACGAGAGGACCTTGCTGAGGTCGCGGATGCGGAGGCCGGTCAGCACGTCGTTCGACCCGATCTCCACGGCCACGAGCTGGGCGCGACCATCGGCAAAATCCAGTACCTGGAGGGCACCCGGATACTCGATCAGGTGACGAACGTAATCGGTAACCAGCCGCTCCGGGCTGATGAGCACGTCCACCGGACAATGTTCACCGCTGAACAGCTCCGGATAGTCGAGATATTCCCCGGCACGCACCCGCGCGATCTTGGTCGGGGTCTGGAAGATCGTGTAGGCGACCTGGCAGGCGATCATGTTGATCTCGTCGCTGTTGGTCACCGCCACGATCATGTCCGCGTCCTCGGCCCCGGCGCGGGTGAGGACCCGGGGATGAGACGCGTTGCCGACCACGCCACGGATGTCCAGCTTGTCCTGCAACTCGCGCAGCTTGCCTGGATCAACGTCCACCACGGTGATGTCGTTTTCTTCCCGCGACAGCCGGCTCGCGACCGACGAACCGACCTGTCCGGCACCGAGGATGATGATCTTCATCTAGC
>JAWVZU010000063.1:0-15244 GCA_033722075.1 Lysobacterales bacterium | reverse complement strand
TCCGGCTGTGGTAGGTCACGCTGCCCGGTTTGACCTGCATTGCGTCGGCCAGCGATTCGCTGATCGGCACCTGGTCGACCTTGATGATGTGCGAATAGTAGCTGCGGCCGGTCTGCTCGATCTCCTGGCGGATCTCCTGGATCGCCGACGACGGGTGCTGCAGCTTGGCCTCGGCGACGAAAGTGCCCACCCCGGCCACGCGATAGAGGACTCCTTGCTCGGTCAGTTCCCGGATGGCCCGGTTGACGGTCATGCGTGATGCCCCGATCTCTCGCAGGAGCTGGTTTTCGGACGGAACCTTGCTGCCCGGCTTGTACTCGCCGCTGTCGATACGCGAGGTGATGTAATCCTTGATCCGTTGGTAAAGTGGCGGCATCGTTTCCGGCCCTTCTCATTGTTGTCGGCACAATACCTGTATATACAACTGGCCGCAAGATGCAAAGTGACGAAAGTAATCAGCGAGCGCGAGTTCCGGCACTGATGCTGCCGGGTGGCGGGGCGCGTGGCGCCTACCAGGTCGGGGCGGTACGGGCGATTCACGAACTTGCCGGCGGTCAGGAGAACCCCTTTCCGATCATCGTCGGCACCTCGGCCGGCGCCATCAACGCGGCCGTGCTGGCCTCCCATGCCCATGAGTTCGGCCATGGTCTGGACCGCCTGGAACATTTCTGGCGCGAGATGCGCTGCGAATCGATCTATCGTACCGACTGGCCGGGTGTTCTGAAGAGCGGGCTCCATTGGCTGGCCGCGATGGCCTTTGGTCGACTCGGATTCCCCAGCCCGGCATCGCTGCTCGACACTTCGCCGCTGCGTCGGTTGCTGGAACGGGAGACGCGCCTCGAGGGCATCGGCAAAGCGATCGAGGCCGATGCGCTTCGTGCGGCCGCGGTCACCGCCTCCGGTTATACGTCGGCGAAGGCAATCAGCTTCTACCAGGCCGCCAAGACGGAAGACTGGGTCCGACCGCGGCGGATCGGGCGCCGCCAGGACCTGACCGTCGCGCATCTGATGGCCTCCGCCGCCCTGCCAC
Source organism: Lysobacterales bacterium (assembly GCA_033722075.1). Classification (GTDB taxonomy): domain Bacteria; phylum Pseudomonadota; class Gammaproteobacteria; order Xanthomonadales; family SZUA-38; genus JAWVZU01. Next base: position 14,214 of record JAWVZU010000063.1, on the reverse strand, counting down.
TGCTGTTTCCCGCGAGCCTCGTGGGCAAGGAGTACTTCGGCGATGGTGGCCTCCGCCAGACGGCCCCGCTCTCGCCGGCCATACACCTGGGGGCGGAACGCATCCTGATCATCTCAACCCGCGATGAGCGCCCCGACCCGGAGCCGGCCGAGGTGCCGCGCCACCCATCGATCGGCGATATCGGGGGCTACATGCTGGACGTGGTGTTCATGGACAACCTGCAGGCCGATCTCGATCGGTTGCAGCGAATCAACCGTACCTTGCAACTGATCGAAGGGGATCGCCGCGAGGAAGCTGAGCTGCGCCATATCGAGACCCTGATCATTCGCCCCAGCTGCGACGTACGGGACATCACGGCCCGGCACAAGGCGGCCATACCCGGCAGCGTGAAAGCGCTATTGGCCGGCGTCGGCGCGTGGCGCGAGGATGACAGTCGGCTGCCCAGCTATCTGCTGTTCGACCGCGGCTATTGCCGGGAGCTGATCGAACTGGGGCATGCCGATGCGATGGCGCAGGAGGCCGAGATCCGGGCCTTCCTGAACTGCTGAGACCAATCGGTCAGAGCGCAAGCTCCGCCAGGATGGTCTCGAAAGCGCTCCGGGCCTGCTCGCGGTCCGCGTGGCGGCCGTCCTGCACCACCCATTTCCCGCCGACCATGACCCGGTCCACCGCAGCACCCCGATCGGCAAAGATCATCCGGTCGAAGAGGAAAGCGGGATCCATTTCCCTGGGGCTGGTGCGCAGGACCACCAGGTCGGCGCGATGCCCGGACACCAGGCGTCCCACCGGTCGACCCGTTGCCGCACCGCCTCCCGCCAGTGCAGCGGTCCACAGGAAATCGCCGACATGGGTGTGCGAACCGCGACAGGCGATGATCCGGCGTTGCGAAGTCAGGCGCTGTCCGTACTCCAGCCAGCGCAGCTCCTCGATCGGCGATACCGAAACGTGCGAATCCGAGCCGATGCCCAGGGTCCCGCCGTGCCTCAGGAACGAAGCGAGCGGAAACAGCCCGTCCCCGAGATTGGCTTCCGTCGTCGGGCATAGCCCGGCGACTGCGCCCGTGCTGGCAATGCCCTCACATTCGGCGTCGTCCAGATGGGTTGCGTGGATCAGGACCCAGCCCCGGTCCACGGGGAAGCGCTCCAGCAGCCAGTCGACCGGCCGTTGGCCGGTGACCGCCAGGCAGTCGGCAACCTCAGTCTGCTGCTCGGCGATATGGATGTGGATCGGCGCTTCCGGCCCCAGCCCGCCCAGGACCTCGCGCATGGCGGTCTCGTCCACGGCGCGGAGACTGTGAAAGGCCGACCCGATCTGGACCTGTCCGGATCGCGTCGAAGCCAGTCGAGTCAGCAAGTCCAGGTAGTCTGCGGTCGCGCAGTGGAATCGGCGCTGGTGATCGCCCAGGGGCTGGTCCCGGAAGCCGCCACGCTGGTAGAGCACCGGCAGCAGGGTCAGGCCGATTCCGGTGTCTTCCGCCGCCCGCAGATGGCGTTCGCACAGCTCTGCGGGATTCTCGTAGGTCCGGCCATCCCGATCGTTGTGCAGGTAATGAAATTCACACACGGCGGTGTAGCCCGCCTCGAGCAGTTCGATATAAAGGTGGCGCGCGATGACCTGAACCTGTTCCGGCGTCAGACTGCCGGCAAGGCGATACATGAGCTCCCGCCAGGTCCAGAAGCTGTCCTTGCTGCGCCGGCGGTACTCGGAGAATCCCGCCATGGCCCGCTGAAACGAGTGGCTGTGCAAATTGGGCATGCCTGGGACGGCCCATCCCTCGATTGTCGGGATGCCGGACTCCTCGGGACTTCTCGGGCGCAGCGCGAGCACGTCTCCCGCCGCGTCCACTTCCAGAATGATGTCGTGATGCCAGCGTTCGCCGTCGTGCAGATGATCAAACGCAAATTGCCGGGAGTCGGCGCGATGCATTACTCTGTGAACCCCTTCCATGCCAGCGCCTGAGGATCAACCAAAACGGGACCATGGACAAGCTGCCTGCCAAGAAGTGGGACCAGCTGATCATCAATGCCAACCTGGCCACGATGGCGGACGACGGTTACGGTGCCATCGAGTCCGGTGCCCTGGCGATTGCCAATCGGCGGATCGCCTGGCTGGGTTCGATGAAGGACCTGCCGGGAGCGCCGGATGATTGCGCCAGGGATGTCCATTCCGCTTCGGGCCAATGGCTTACCCCCGGCCTCATCGACTGTCATACGCACCTGATTTTCGCTGGGGATCGGTCCACCGAGTTCGAACAGCGCATGTCGGGCGCCACCTACGAGGAAATAGCGGCCGCAGGTGGAGGCATCCTAAGCACGGTGCGTGCGACCCGCGAGGCCAGCGAATCGGACCTGATCGAAGGCGCAGCCTGGCGTTTGCGGCATCTCATCTCCGAGGGCGTCACGACCATAGAGATCAAGTCGGGTTACGGCCTGGAAACGGAATCCGAACTGCGGATGCTGCGGGCCGCGCGGCGCCTCGATGATCGATCGCCGGTGCGGATCGTGACCACGTTTCTCGGCGCCCATGCGATTCCACCGGAGTTCAAGGGCGATGCGGACGGCTATATCAAGCTGGTCTGCCGCGAGATGCTTCCCGCGGCGGTCGACGAAGGCCTGGTGGACATGGTCGATGCCTATTGCGAGCCGATCGCCTTCAACCGAGCGCAGGTCGCGGAGGTTTTCGAGGCCGCCGGAGAGCACGATCTGTCGATCAAGCTCCACGCCGACCAGCTGAGTGACGGCGGCGGAGCGGAACTGGCCGCCGAATGGGCCGCGCGTTCGGCGGAGCACCTCGAGTACACCACCGAGGACGGGGTCAGCGCCATGGCCGAGGCGGGCACCGTGGCCGTTCTTCTGCCCGGGGCTTTCTATTCCTTGCGCGAAACGAGAAGACCACCGGTCGATCTCTTCCGGGATTACGGCGTGCCCATGGCGGTCGCCACCGACTGCAACCCGGGGACCTCGCCGCTGTCGTCCATCATCACGGCCATGAACATGGCCTGCACATTGTTCGGGATGAATCCCGCGGAAGCCCTTCGCGGGGTCACCGTGAACGCGGCCCGGGCCCTGGGCCTGGATGACGAGGTGGGCTCGCTGGAGGTCGGCAAACTGGCCGACCTGGCCCTGTGGGAGATCCAGCACCCGGCGGCCCTGGCGTATTGGGTGGGTGGCCGCCGCTGCCGCCGCCTCTACCGGGCCGGAGAAATCGTCTACTGATATCTACCGAACATTCGCAACGCTTTTCCGCCACCGCGAGTCTCCTCTAGGAAACGGCGTTGTGAGGCTGGCACGGATTGAAGCTTGGGGCAGGGCAGCATCACAACGATCGACGAGCAGACGATTCGCCGCGCCAGGCGTGGGGAAACCGAGGCATTTGCCGAGATCTATGCGGCCTATGCCAAGCGTTGTTTCAACCTGGCCCTGCGGATTTCGGGCAACCGCGCCGTTGCCGAGGATGTGGTCCATGATGCGTTCATCAAGGTCATGCAGAAGATTCGAACCTACCGGGGCGAGGCGTCCCTGTGGTCCTGGATCCGGCAGATCACGGCCAATACGACCATCAACGTGCTGGCTCGCCGCAAGTGGTGGCGATCCCTCGATGCCCTCACCGACGCCGATGGGGACTGGTCCATGCCGGAACCCGGATCCAGCGACGACCGCGGTGCGGCGGAGCACGACCTGGTGACCCTGCTGGGTCGCCTGCCGGTACAGGCCCGAACGGTACTGATCCTGCACGACATGGAAGGGATGACGCACAAGGAAATCGGCGCACTTTTCGGACAGACCGAGAGTTTTTCCAAGTCGGTCCTTTTTCGAGCCCGCAAACAGCTGGAGAGCGACCTGCAGACATGACTGCTCGAAGCCAGACATCAAACCTCGAAAACGTCCTTGCCCGCTTGCCCAGCGAGGATCTTCCGGATCACCTCTGGTCACGCATCCTCGAGACCCATCACGCAACCCGGCGGTTGCGCAGGCGGCGTCTCGGCGTCGGCGGAGGCCTCTTCGCAGTCATCGTGATCAGCCTCGCGCTGGTGTTTCGCGGCGCGGACGTCCCGGCGACGGACCGGCTGGCCGAGCTGCAGGCGCGGGGTCAGTTGCTGGAAGAGCGCGCCATCAACTACACGATCGCCGGAAGCGGACTGAGCCCTGCCGCACGGATTGAGCTGGGAGAAACGCGCGCGGCGATCCTGAACCTGGACCAGGCCCTGGCATTGGCCTATGCGGAAGATCGTCCCGATGCGGAAATCACCGCCCTGTGGGAGCGGCGGGTCGAGCTGCTCGGACGCCTGCTGGCAACGTATGCCATCCACGGCGATGGGGCGCAAGCCATATGAAAGAACGCTGCTTGGGTTGGCTGCTGCTTGCCGGCCTGTCGGTTGGTATGGCCGAGGCCGATACGACTCGCCAGGAGCGAATTGCCGAGGCGTTGCGGGCAGTGCTGATCGATGTCGCCAGCGATCCGGCCAATGCGACGGCAGAGGGAGCGGCATGGGATTTCACCGTGACGGCCGAGCCGCAACGGGTCGGCTCCTTCGGAGTGGTGCTGAATCCCCGCTTTGATCCGGGCGTCGCCGAGGCCGGGCCCATGGTGCTTGCGGTGACACCGGGCAGCAATGCGGCCCGCGTGGGGATTCGCAGCGGCGATCGGCTTCGCGCCTTCAATGGGACCGCCCTGTACGGGCTGGGGGAGAGAGATGGTCGCTCGGCGGCCTTCACCCGCTTTTCGGAACTGGTGGCGAGCCTGGAGGATGGCACGGCGGTGCATGCGGAAGTCGTCCGGTCCGGAAAACCCGTGGTGCTCAGGGGAGAATTCCGCGCCCTGGAACTGCCGGGCTATCGTCTTGAGTTCACTCCGGCGGAGGCCGCCGCTTCAGCTGCAGCGCAGTCCGACCCGTCGGGCTGTGCCACCGTTTCCGTGCAGGGCTCTCCGCCCCGGGACCTGGACATCTACCGGGCCGAATTCCAGGCCATCAACGGGGACCGCAGTGGGGCGGCATTGCGCTCGACCCATTTCCTGGTTCCCGGTGAATACACGTTTACGCTCAGCGAGGAAATCCCGGACCACGAGGTGGCCACGCAGATGCAGCGCTTCGAAGAGCGTCGCGGGACCGGCGACCTGACCCTGCAGGTCGAGCCTGGGATGGTCTACCAGTTGGGCGCCCGGCTGCTGGTGCCCCGAAACCTCCAGGAACCGGACACCCCGTTCTGGAAGCCGGTCCTGTGGAAGGCCGAGCCCGGCGAGTGCCGTGGCAAGCCGGTCGAGCGCTGAGCGTCAGTGGGGATCGGTCCCCAGCCGCAAGGCGTCGATCACCGGGCATTCATCATCCGGTGTGTCCCGACAGCGGCCAATCAGACCCGACAGCGAGCGCTCCAGCCGCCTGAGGTCCCGGATCTTCCCGCGCACGTCGTCGAGATGGTGCTCTGCGAGCCGCCGCACCTCATCGCATCGGCCTCTACCGTCATACAGGACGAGCAGCTGTCGCACTTCGTCCAGTGAAAAGCCCAGCTCACGCGAACGCCGGATGAAGGCCAGTCGCTCGACGTGGTCGGGCAGATATTGCCGGTGGCCGCCGAGGCTTCGGGGCGGGTCGGGCATCAGGCCTTCCTTTTCGTAATAGCGAATGGTCTCGATCTTGACCCGTGCCCGCTCCGAGAGCCTGCCGATACTGAGCGCCATGACTTGAATCCGTAGTGACTACAGGTTTTATGATAGCGCCCATGGTTGAAATCATCGACACGGCGCGACTGATGTGCCCGGTCTGCCGGGAAGAGTCCTTCCATCGCATGCCGGACGACGCCTGCGTCTTCTTCCTGGAGTGCGATTCCTGCGGTGAGACGATCCAGCCCAAGTCCGGTGACTGCTGCGTATTCTGCTCCTACGGCAACCGGCCCTGTCCACCGGTCCAGGCGGGGCTGTGTGGACGTGACCCGAAATGAACGAGACTTTCCACTTCGACGAGCCCGGAACCCTGGTCAAGCCGGGACCCATCGGCCGGCTGGTACGGCTGCTGTTTGGCATTCTCTGCCTCTCGCTGGTCTGGCAAGTCCTGGTCCATGGCGAACCTGTCGACTTACGTCTTCCCGGCTACTGGGCCCTGGCGGCGTTCGCGCTGCTGCTGGTGCCCTACGTGGTCAATATCGGCTTTGGCGTGGTATTCGGCACCTGGCCGCGCTGGATCAGCGCGGGCGTGATGCTGGCAGCCGCCGGTGGCAGCTGGATAGGGACCGGTGAATTGCTGGGCACGCCGCTTTGGTGGCTGCTGAACGCCTGGCTGACCTATGTCTACGGTCACCTGGGGATCTCGTTTGTTCTGTCGTCCGTGCTGGGCACGCCGGGCTGCGAAATGCGAGCCATTCCCGACCTGTTCGGTCGGGTGTCGGGCAGTGAGGCGCGCGAACATTACTGTCCGGGATTCATCGATTCCGTCGATCGTTGGGAACACGGGACGCTGACCGGCACGGCGCAGGAAAAGGCGGACTGGGTCGGCAACCCGGCGCGGATGCTTCTACTTTACGGGGTTCCCTTTCTTGCGCTTCAGCTCGCGGGGAATTTCGGCGGACCGCTGATCGGTAACGGCATTCCCGCGCTGGCTCTGTTGTTCGTGGGTGGTCTGTGCGCCGTCAATGCCTGGCGCGTGCGGCGGGTCCACTGCGTGCTGTTGGCCCCGGTGCTCCTTGCCGCCGGGATTGCGATGACCGCCTACACCACAGGCTGGTCCGGGTTCGGCCCCGGGACCTGGTCCCTGATCGTCAACGGTGCGCTCACCTACGGGTTTGTCGTGGGTTGCTTCTCCGAACACCTGCTCGGGCATTACCTCGGCGGGCCGAAAGAGGATCCGGCCCGCTGGAACCGCTGACGCCGGTCAGTTCGAAGCTGCCGCGGCGAACCAGCCGCCGTGGCGTGGGGTCTCCTGGATTCGCTGGTCTTCCGGAGCCTTGCGCTGGCGACGCCGGCGCAGGCGGTAGGCCTGGGGCGAGATTCCGCAGCGCGACTTGAACAGGCGGGAAAAGGCGCTGCGATTGCCGAAGCCGGTTTCCGCAACAATGTCCGCAACGGGCATATCCGTCTCCGCCAGCAGTTCCCGCGCGGCCTGCAGGCGGCGCTCGGTCAGGCACCGATAGGGCGTAATGCCGAACTCGGCGCGGAACTGGCGCACGAAATGCGCATCGGACATGCACGCCTCGGCCGCGAGGTCCGAAAGCGTCAGGGGTTCGTCATAAGCACGATCGATCAGGCTGCGAGCCTTGACCAGCCGTCTGACCACGTGGGCTCGACGCCGTGACTTTTCGGGATTGCAATGTGAATAAAGTACTGTTGCCATAGTGCCCTCACCATCTACCTGTTGCGTCGTAGACTAGGTTGGCCGGCCATGAAATGCTCGAAATCGCGGCGAGATTCGCTGAAATTTCACGAGAAACTGGTGAAAGAGTTCTGTAATTGCAGCGAACCAGCATCAAAAATCGTCAAATGGACAGCCATTTGTTGCCAAAATCGACTGGAGGCGTGAAATGACCGCCCAAGTGCATGCCCTGAGTCAGCCACGCTTGCCGGAGCGTTTTCGCCTTGCGGACCGCCGGGTCGACCTGAATACGAACGTCGTTTCGTTCGGAAATCGGGAGCAGAGGGTCACCCCGAAGGCCGCCGCGGTGCTTGCCTACCTGGCCGAACGACCGCGCCGGGCGGTGAGTCGCGACGAGTTGATGGACGCCGTCTGGGCCGACGCCTACCCGACGGATGACGTGCTGAGCCATGCGGTCACGGAACTGCGGCGGGCGTTCGGTGACGATGTCCGTAACAGTCGCGTGATCGAGACGATTCCGAAGGTCGGGTACCGGTTGCTGCAGGAACCGGAGGTGGGCAGCGCCGACCTGATGGCGAGCGAAGCCCCTGTCCGGCGCCGGGCCGGTGGCATGGCTGCGGCGTTTGTCGTGGGAGCGGCGGTCGGGGCGCTTGGGCTCTATCTCGGGCTGCCGGAGCCGGAGCCGCTCGTGCAGGAGATCCCGGGCGATCCGCTAAAGCAGAGCTTTCCGGTGACCGCACTACCGGCGGCCGAGTGGATGCCGGCCGTTTCGGACGACGGGCGACAGGTTGCGTTTGTCATGAACGCCGAACCCGGTGCCATGACCGATATCTACATCAAGCCCATCGGCGGTGAAATCGCCAGCCCGCTGACCGCAACCCCCGAGCTTGGGGAGTACTCTCCGGCCTGGTCGCCGGACGGAAGGCAGATCGCCTACATGCAGTTCGGTGAGGACCGCTGTGACGTGGTCGTCAAACCGGTGGCCGGCGGTCTGGAACGGCGTCTTGCGGACTGCATGGGCGATGCCATCACCTATCTGGACTGGTCCCCCGACGGGACGCACCTGCTGCAGACCAGCTATCCCGACGGCATCGCGGCTATTTCGCGTCTGGGGATAGAGACCGGCGAAGTCCAGTTGCTCGAATACACGCGCACCACCGAGCACGATGTCCAACCGAAGTATTCGCCCGACGGCCGGTGGATCGCCTTTCGTCGGGGCGCCAATCCGCGAAGCGAGCTCTACCTGGTGGACCGTGACGGTGGGGCAGCGAGGGCACTCACCGACCTGGGAAGTCGAATTTTCGGCTTCGACTGGGTGGATTCGGACCGTATCTGGTTCTGTGCCCGGTCGGAAGGACCGCCGGTGCTCTGGGAGACCGTCCTGTCGACCGGAAGCACGCGCCAGATCTCAGCAACCTGCGCCTACGGCCTGAGCACGGCGCCCCACGCTCGCGTCCTCGCCTTTGAAGAACATGTCGGGCACCAGGATCTGAAGCTGTTCGCAGTCGGTGAGGCAGAGGGGCAGGCGGCGTTCGTGTCGACCCGGGATGAGCGGGATGCGGCATTTTCCCCGGCCGGCGACCGAATCGTTTTCGTCTCCAACCGAAGCGGGGACGACCAGCTCTGGCTGGGTGACCCTGCGACCGGTCAGGCGCTGCAACTTACCCGCCTCGCGGGCCTGAATCTCGCCCAGCCCCGGTTTTCTCCCGATGGGCAGAAAATCGTCTTTCTGGGGCGCGGCGGCGGGCAGGAATCGCTCTATCGAGTGATCATCAGCTCGGGCATCGTGGAACGGTTGAGTTCGCCGGAGGAGCGGGTCAGGGCAGGGAGCATGGCGCCCGACGGATCGGTGTTCCTGACCTCCAATCGCTCCGGTACGTGGGAGATCTGGCAGCTTGATCCCGCCAGCGGCGAGCGATCGCAGTTCACCGACGCGGGCGGTCACCGCCCGATGCTGCCGGGCGACGGCTACGTCTACTACACCAAACTCGACCAGTATCGGCTGTGGCGCCGCCCGGTTTCCGGCGGGGCGGAAGAAGCGGTTTCCGATGCGGTCAACTATGCGGTGCATGAACACTGGTTTGTCCAGCCCGGTGCGCTGTTTCTGCCGCGAAGCCTGGAGGACGAGGGTCTCGCCGTCCTGCGCATCGATCTCGACGGAGGGGAAACGACCGAGTTGCTGCGTTTCGAGCCGGAGAGCGGCCTCAAGTTGAGCGATATTTCACCGGATGGAGACACCATTCTCATGAGTGAGGTCAGTGACGCGCGCGAGGATATCCTGGCGGTCACCAACTTCTAGCAATCGGGACTCAGCGGCGCTAACCTTCCGGTTGGGATCAAGCTCAGCGGAGAATCGGTCGGCAATGAAGTTCTGGCGATTTGGCATAGGCGGGTTGTTTTGCATGTCGGTCTCGCTGGCCGCCCCGCAGGAACCTCGTTTGGGACCGATAGAAGAGCGCTTTCAGCAGGAGCGCTTTTTCGAACAGCCCGAGCTTGAAGAAGTGCGGCATGCAGGATTGCGCATGTTCGCCACGCCTTTCAATCACGCCGACGGCTACGGCGATGGTCCGATGAACCCGGAGGATCCGGTCACGCCGGGCGGCCGGCCGACCATCGCGAACAACGGCACCTTCCTGCGGATCAATGGACTCGACGGCCAGGCATGCGTGGAATGTCACGCGATGATCAGTAGCCGGACCATGCCGCCGCGCTTCGGCGTCGGCGGCTTTGGCGGGATCAGCAATGCGCCCTTCTTCCAGCCCAAGCTGCTCGATGTCTCGGACGTCTCGGAACTGGGATTTGCCTTCACTGATGGACGCGTGATCGTCCCCCCGCACCTGTTCGGCGCCGGTGGTGTGCAGCTGCTTGCGGAGGAAATGACCGCCGACCTGGCCGCGCTGCGGGACGAGGCCCTGGCGCAGCCCGGCGTACCGGTGGAACTGGTCACCAAGGGCGTGTCTTTCGGCTTCCTGGAAGCGGGCGAGGACGGTCAGCTTGATTTCGGAGGGGTGACCGGTATAGACGACGACCTGATCGTGAAGCCGTTCGGCCGCAAGGGCGAGTTTCCGACTGTCCGGGCCTTCGACGAAGGCGCCATGGAGTTTCATTTCGGCATGCAGCCGGTGGAACTCGTCGGCGCGGATGTCGACGCCGATGGGGACGGTGTAGCCAATGAGGTGCTGGTCGGCGAGATGTCCGCGCTGGAGGTGTTCATCACCACCATGGACCGACCTCGCCAGACTTCGCTTGCGCCGGAGACAGTCGCCGGCTTCGTGCTGTTTCGTCAGGTCGGCTGCGCGGATTGCCATCGTCCATTCCTGTCGACGCGCGAGCGAACATTGCACTATCGAACGGCACCGGGCGAGCCGGCGCATTACAGTGTCGACCTGTCCGCTGGAGTGGCGGATTTTCCGCTGAACGCCACCGGTGGTCTCTCGGTTCCGCTTTTCTCGGACCTCAAGCGCCATACCATGGGGCCGGCCCTGGCCGAGTCCTTTCATGGCGTGGAAGCCGATCGCAATGCCGAGTTCATCACCGCCAAGCTGTGGGGCGTAGCGGATACGGCGCCCTATCTGCACGACGGACGGGCCTTGTCCCTGGATGAAGCGATTCGCTGGCACGGCGGTGAAGCTCAGGCCGCACGGGATGGCTATGTCGGGCTCTCCGATGACGCTCAGGCGGCACTGCTGGGCTTCCTGCAGACCTTGCGCCTGCCCGAGAAGCCCAATGCGGACGTCGTTTCGAACTAGCTAGCTATCCTTTGGATCTTTCGGTCGTGGCAGGCGTCCGGCCTTGCGCAGCGCTTCGCGCAGCAGGAATTCGATCTGGGCATTGGTACTGCGCAGATCGTCGTCGGCCCAGCGCGAGACCGCATCGAAGATCTCGGCGCTGAGCGGGTGAGCTCCTTCCTCGCTGCAGAGCACTACCATCAGGTTCGACACCATGGCCGCGCGACGCTCGTCGTCGAGTTCTACCACTGACTTCGCGCTCAATTCCGCCAGGGCCATCTCGACCATGCCCACGGCGCCTTCCACGATCTTTGCGCGGGCCGCGATGACCGCATTGGCCTGCTGGCGGCGCAGCATGGCGTGGGCCCAATGCAGAACCATGAAAACCATGAACATGCATGAAAAGAAAAGAGAATCGATCAAACAAAATTGGCCGGCGCAAGGCGCCGGCCGGAGGGGACGGGGAAGGATGGCTTGGGTGGGTTAGGCCGCGAGCTGTGGGCGCAGGCTTGCAGCCGAGTCCCCGTCGTTTGGGAAAAAGCTCAATTGACCGGCATCGAGCCCATCCTGCCGGTGGCGGGCGAGCTGGCGCAGCTGTCGCTTGCTGCGGGTCGACAGCAGTTCGAAGCAGGAACCGTCATCAAACTGCAGCACCACGATCTCGCGTCCATCGCTGCCGGGGCGAGCGATTACACCGCTGATGGTCTTTCCGATGAGGTTCTGGCTGGCTCGTTCCATGGGTCTGCTCCGTTGCTGTTGGAGCACAGTGAAACAAAGCCGATTCTCAAAACATGAGAACTGTATAAATACCCTGTATTCCGCCGGGCCGAGTTAACGGCTAGTCGACCGTCTTGATGAGCTCTCCGGGTTCCGGTTCGCCGCGTGGATAGAGGCCGTTGATGAGGCGAATCTGTTGCTCGGCAAACACCGGAACGGCCGAATTCTCCGCTAGCTGCTGCATGGTCGTGTCGTCTTCCGCGCGTACGACCTTCAAAACTGGCGGACGGCCCAGGTCCATTTCGGAGGGCTGCATCCGGTCAAAGGTGAAGATCGTCGCGATGAAATCGCCGTCGCGCGCCAGGCGGCTCAGATCGTGGCGGCCGGTCCCGGCAAATACGTAGGCCCGGCGGCGGCGCTGGTCGACGATTGCTGCGGCACGGACCGGACGCGGTCCGAAGGGGCCGGTGTAGCGATCGCCGGTCGCCACCACCGCGGGCAGGCCGGCGATGGTGGTCTCCTTGGCATCCTTGACGTTCTGCAGACCGAGCTTGCGGCGGATCACGTCCAGGGGGGTCATGGTTCGTCCGGGAATGACCACGAAGATCTGGATCGCGGCATCGTTCTCAGGCGACACCGCGGCGAGCTGACCGGCCTCACCCTCGACCCGCCAGTCCTCCGGGAACTTCATCTTGATCCCGAACTGGCTGTGGTAGAAGTAGTTGTTGCGCACCACGCCCGGGACACTCTTCGGGCCCCAGCGCAGGCCGTTGATACGGTTCAGATACTCTTCGCGGCGGTGGGTGGCATCCGGATTGCTCTGATAGGCGCTGGCGGCCTCGATCGCTTCCTCGAAGCGCTGATCGTTGTCCGGGTGGGTGGCAAAGATGCCGTGGGGCGTGCGTGGCTTTCGGCCTTCCGCGCGCGCTCGCTCGATCTCGAACTGCTCGCGCCGCTTGAGAATCTCCACCGAGGTGTAGACCGCATCCGTCGGGTAGCCGGCGCTGGCCATGTAGCGGGCGCCGAGGCGATCGGCCTCCAGTTCCTGGGCGCGACCGAAGCCGCTGATGGCGGCGGTACCGACCAGCGACGTTGCCTGGCCCGCCATGGTCGTGCCCGACGCGATGCTGGTCGCTGCCGACAGGGCGCTGAGCAGCTTCTGGTTACGATCCCGCTCGATCGCGTGGCGTGCCGTGACGTGCCCGATCTCATGCCCCAGTACGGCCGCGAGTTCAGCCTCCGAGTTCAGGTGCGCCAGGATGCCGCGGGTGATGTAGATGTAGCCCCCGGGCATCGCGAAGGCATTGACCACATCGTCGTCAAGTACGGTGAAATGCCAGTCCAGCTCCGGCCGCTCGCTGAGCTTGGCGAGCTCCTGGCCGATCCGGTCGACGTAGCTCTGCAAATCGGGGTCCGGGTAGATCCCGAACTCCGCGAGGACCTTGGGGTGCAGCTTCTTGCCCAGCTCCACCTCCTTCTCCTCGGACATCAGCACCACCTGGGCCGAACCGGAGGCGGGATTCGTCGCGCATCCCGACATCAGCAGTAGCGCCGGCAGGATCAGGGCAACGGTTGCGCGCAGAGTCCAGGTCATTATCAGTCCTCTCATCAATTACAGCAGGGATCGTACTGGAACTTGGACCCGAAACAAGGGAGAAAAATCCGCAATAGCCGGCCGACCGTTTCAGCTCAAGCCCAGGTGAACTCCAGGTAGGCCCCGAGGCGTCGGGCAAAGTGGGCCGGCTCCTCGGCGTAGATACGCCGCGCAGCGCCGAAGGCCGACGTCTGCAAGGCGTCTCGCCGTGCGGCCATCGCCTTGTGGAGCTTTCGTATCATCTTGGGCGACAGCTTGATCTCGCCTCCATCGATCACCCGGGCTTCGAAATCGGCGTAGTCATGGTCGTCTCCGAGATCGTCCGCCAGGCTGTGAACCGCATCGTCCAGAGGCGCCAACAGCTCCGGCCAGGCGGCCTTGATCATGCGCACCTGGTACCAGTGGTACTTTACCCGTTTGCGCCAGCTGTGGAGCCGCTCGGTCGTCGGCTCATTTCGTGCCTGACGGTACTCTTTGCGGCCACGCCGATAGGTTGCCGTGATGCCGTCGAGAACCAGCGCATGGTTTCGTTGCAGCGGCCAGTCGGCGATCTCTTCCGTGGTCCGGGCCAGCCGTGCCGCGATCGAGTGGGTCCGATCGCCGGCCCGCAGCTTTTCCATGCGGTCGGCATGGTCGGCCTTCAAACGTTCCCGGAGTTCGGTGACTCCGGAGGTGTCCAGCTGGTTCGGAAACTCCTTGACCATGAAGTCCAGGGTCTTGACCTGGACGAAGCTCTCGCGATAGCCGGACAGTTCGCGACCGACGTCGCGGAAAAAGGCATTTTCGCGCTTGTAGACGAGTTCGCCGAGAGCAGGCCGAACGGCGCGGATGACGCCGCGAAGCTTCTTGAAGTTCTTGCGTGAAGTGTGGATGTC
>JAWVZU010000062.1:0-15594 GCA_033722075.1 Lysobacterales bacterium | reverse complement strand
GGTGATCGGGTCCTCGGTGATGCCCATGGTCGTTTCGATATCCTCACGCGCCATGCGGATCAGCTCCGCCGGCTCGCGCATGGCCAACTCCGGTTGACGCATGCCACCGATCATGGCCCGCAGCGACACCCGCCCGTCGGGCGCCCTGTCGGGGAAGATGGAACTGTCCCACAGCACGCCCAGGACCTGGCGACCGGCACTGCGCGTGGTCAGCAGACCGAAGCCGTCCAGGTCGTGCGAGACGCTCTCGTAGCCGAAGCCGACCAGGGAGATCGGCGCATAGCGAATCTGGTCCAGCAGACCGGCCAACCCTTCATCAAGGTCACGTACCAGCTGCGATGCCACGAAGGCGGGCGTGGCCAGCACAACCTTGTCGAACTCGGCCTCCCCGCGCCCGGACCGGAGCCGGTAACGTCCTCCCTCGGCGGCGATGGATTCGACGCCGACGCCCAACTGGTGTTCGCCCGGAATCCGACCGACGAGGTGTTCGATGAAGGTGCTCACGCCCCCGGTGAAGCTCATGAGCACGCCCCCCGGACCGGCCTCCTTCCTGCGCTTGGCAAGCATCCCGCGAAAAAGCCCGCCATGTTCCTGTTCCAGGCGAACGACCAGCGGGAACGCGGCGGCTACCGACAGGTCTTCCGGCTGGGATCCGAAGATGCCGGCCGACATGGCGTTCAGGAACACATCCGTGAACTCGCTGCCGAGGCGCCGATCGCCGAACTGCTTCAGGGTCTCGTCCCCCGGGTTCTTGCTCGCCGGCACGAAGAACTCACCCAGCACCCGCAGCTTGCCCTTCCACGACAGCAGGGGCGTCTTGATGAAGGCCGGCGGCGACTCGGGCAGGCGATGCAGCCTGTCGGTGAAGACGAAGCGCTTGCGGGCCACGTCCTCGCTGCGCATCAGCAGGTCCTCGGCGCCGCTGTCCCGCACCAGGTCCATGGTGTAGGGCTTGCTGCTGAGAAAGCCGTTGCTCCCGGTCTCGAACAGGAAACCGTCGACTGTCTCGGTGCGCATGGTCCCACCCCAGGCCGACTGCTTCTCGAACAGGGTGATCTCCCAGTTCGGCTTGAGCTGCTTGAGGTAGAAAGCGGTGGTCAGTCCGCTGATGCCGCCACCGATTATCGCTACGCTAGAGCCTTGCGTCATCGTCGATTCGACCCTCTACCAACGCTTGAATGAGTTGATCCATGGCCTGCCCCCGGTGGCTGAGCTCGTTCTTGACATCGAGATCCAGCTCCGCGGCCGTGCAGTCCTGGTCGGGCACATAGAACACCGGGTCGTAGCCGAACCCCCCGCTGCCGCGGCGTTCGCGGAGGATCTCCCCGTGCCAGTGGCCGGTAAAGACCTCGGGCAATCCGAAGTCCGGGTGGGCAAGCCAGGTCAGCACACAGCAGAACCGGGCCGCCCGATTGCTGTGATCGTCCAGCTCGGCAAGCAGCCTGTCCACGTTGTCGGCGTCGCTGGCGTCGGGACCGGCGTAGCGCGCCGAGCGAACGCCGGGCGCACCGTCCAGAGCATCGACCTCCAGACCGGAATCGTCCGCCAACGCAGGCAGTCCCGATTCGCGAGCGGCGTGTTCGGCCTTGAGCATGGCGTTTTCGGCAAAGGTGTCCCCGGTCTCCTCCGCACCCTGGATGCCGAGCTCGCCTTGCGGGATCAACTCGATCCCGAAGGGTTCCAGCCGCCGCCGGAATTCCTTCAGCTTGCCGGCGTTGCCGGAGGCGAGTACCCAGCGCCGGCTCACGTCTCCGGCTCCAGCGCCGTCTGCTGCAGGGTAATGAGTTCGCGGATCCCTTTCTCGGCGAGATCCAGCATCGTTTCCATCTCGCCGCGACGAAACGCATGGCCTTCCGCAGTGCCCTGCACTTCGATGAATCCGCCGCCGTCGTTCATCACCACGTTCATGTCCGTATCCGCATTGGAATCTTCCCGGTAATCCAGATCGAGCACCGGGGTGGCGCCGTAGATGCCCACCGACACGGCCGCTACGGCGCCGTGGATGGGATTGGCGCCGACCTTCTTCTTTTGCTCCAGCCAGCGGCAGGCATCGACGAGGGCGACGAATGCCCCGGTGATCGAGGCCGTGCGCGTTCCGCCATCCGCCTGAAGCACGTCGCAATCCAGGGTGATCGTGTGTTCGCCCAGGGCCTCCAGGTCGACCACGGCGCGCAGCGAACGGCCGATGAGCCGCTGGATCTCCAGGGTTCTCCCCCCCTGCCTGCCCCGGGCCGCTTCCCGGCCACTGCGCGAGCCCGTCGCGCGAGGCAGCATGCCGTACTCTGCCGTGACCCAGCCGCTGCCCTTGCCGCGCAGCCACGGCGGCACCCGGTTTTCCACGCTGGCGGTGCACAGCACCTTGGTCCGACCACAGGAGATCAGCACCGATCCCTCGGCGTGCATGGTGTAGTCGCGCTCGATGGTCACCGGTCGCATCTCGTCGGGTTCTCGTCCGCTGGGGCGCATTCGTCTCGCCTGGATTTGAGTCAGGCTCCATATAGTAACCAACCCTGCCGTGGTACCATACCGGCCTTTTTTCAGCGGGACCGCCATGATCCACAGCATGACAGGCTTTGCGAGCCAGCAGCGCGAGTCGGAGTTCGGGCTGCTGTCGGTCGACCTGCGGAGCCTGAATCACCGCTATCTGGAAGTCACCATCCGCCTGCCCGAGGAACTGCGCAGTACGGAAGCCCGCCTGCGCGAACTGATCGGGGACCATCTGAGCCGGGGCAAGATCGACCTGTCCGTACGCTTCCGCCCGGGTGCGGGGGCCAGCGGGGCACTGCGGCTCAACGAAAGCTTTGCCCACAGCCTGGCCGAATTGTCCACCGGGGCCCGCGAGTTCTTTCCGGAGGCACGCGAGCCCGACCTGGCGGCGTGGATGGCATGGCCCGGGGTGGTCGAGGAGGTGGCAAGCGACCTCAGCCCCCTGCAGGCCGAGCTGGTCGGATGTGTCGAGCAGGCCCTGTCCGAACTGGTCGCCTATCGCCGCCGGGAAGGTGAGAAGCTGGGTGCGGCGATCCGGGAACGTCTCGCCGAAGTGGGGGAGATCGCCGACCGGTTCCGCAAGTGGATGCCGCAGATCAGGGAACGGCAGCGCGAGCGTCTGGCGGAAAAAGTCGCAGGGTTCACGGAAACGGCGGTGGACGACGGTCGCCTGGAGCAGGAAGTGGCCCTCCTGCTGCAGCGCCTGGACGTCGATGAGGAGCTGGATCGACTGGATGCCCATGTCAGCGAGGTCGACCGGACCCTCAACCGGGACAAGCCGATCGGCCGGCGCCTGGATTTCCTGATGCAGGAACTGAACCGGGAAGCGAATACCCTGGGTTCGAAATCCGCCGACCCCCGCACGTCGCAAAAATCGGTGGATCTGAAGGTGCTCATCGAACAGATGCGCGAGCAGGTGCAGAACATCGAATGACCCTACCCCTAGGCAGCATCTACATCGTGACCGCACCCTCCGGGGCCGGCAAGACTTCCCTGGTCAACGCGCTGATCGAGCGGGTTCCCGAAGCGGCCCTGTCGGTCTCCCATACGACGCGTTCGCCGCGCCCGGGCGAAGTGGACGGCAGGCACTACCATTTCATCGACGACGCCCGGTTTCAGCGCATGGTCGAGCGCGGCGAATTCCTCGAGCACGCGACCGTATTCGGAAAGAACTACGGCACCGCCCTGGCCGCCGTGAACGAACTTCGGGAGCAGGACCGCGACGTCATCCTGGAGATCGACTGGCAGGGAGCCAGACAGGTTCATCAGGCCATCCCCGAATCCATAGGCATCTTCATTCTGCCGCCCGGGTTAGATGTGCTGGAGCAGCGCCTGCGGGGCCGCGGGAAGGATGCACCCGAGCAGGTCGCCCGGCGCCTGAGCGAGGCACGCCTGGAAATGAGCCACCACGCCGAGTTCGAGTACCTGGTCATCAACGACGACTTCGAGACCGCGCTGAACGACCTCGTGGCCATCGTGCACAGCAACCGACTGAGGACCGCCGTTCAGCGCCAGCGGCACGCCGCACTCATCGATAATTTGTTGGACTGACCCGCCGAGTCCCGGTAGCATCGGGACTCTGGACATCGTCGGCGCCTGCCGCGAACGTTGTATTCGGCCCCTCCGAACCCCAAGAAAAGCAGGTGGTGAATGCGTGGCTGGACCGGCTGAGGCGGCCCGGGCGATCACTTATTGGACTGGAAACATCTGGAATTGGCATGGCAAGGATTACCGTAGAAGACTGCATCGACAACGTTGAGAACCGCTTCGAGCTGGTTCTGATGGCAACACGGCGTGCCCGCTTGATCGCCAACGGCGCAGACCCGATGGTGGAATGGGAAAACGACAAGCCCACCGTTGTCGCCCTGCGTGAGATTGCCGACGGCAAGATCAACGCGCGCACGCTGGCGGAAATGGAAGAGGCTGAACTCGAGGAAGAGGAAGTCGTCGTCGCGGAGGAAGAATGAAGGAACGCCGCCGCACGCAACACTGAGCAGAGCCGGCATGGATGAGTCCCTTGCCGCCTCCGCCCCTGCCAGTGACGACCTGCCCGACGCGGTGCGGGATCTCGAGGAAGTCCTCCGTACCTACCTGAAAGACTCGGAAATTGGCGATGTGCATCGCGCCTACCTGATCGGGCGCGAGGCGCACCGTGGCCAGCGCCGCAAGACCGGCGAAGCGTACATTTTCCATCCGATTGCCGTGGCCCGGATCCTGGCGGACATGGCGATGGACGTGCAGACCATCATCGCCGCCATTCTCCACGACACCATCGAGGACACGGACCTGACGAAAGAGCAGGTCGTCAAGGAGTTCGGCAGCAGCGTCGGCGACATCGTCGACGGGGTGACCAAACTGGACAAGGTCCAGTTTGCCTCCTACCAGGAAGCCGCCGCCGAGAGCTTCCGAAAGATGATGCTGGCCATGGCCCGGGACATCCGGGTCATCCTGATCAAGCTCGCCGACCGCCTGCACAACATGCGGACCATCCAGGTCATGCGTCCGGAGAAGCAGAAGCGCATCGCCCGCGAGACCATCGAGATCTATGCCCCGATCGCCCACCGACTGGGCATCGACAGCCTGAAACGCGAACTGCAGGACCTGTCCTTTGCCGCGCTTCATCCGTTGCGCCACCGGGTGCTGAAGGAGCACGCCGACCAGACCATCGGGCGCAACCAGGAGCGCTTCAATACGATCGAGGCCGCGCTGCGTACCCGCTTCGAAGCCGAAGGCATCCCCTGCGTCATAGAGGGTCGGGTCAAGACGCCCTACAGCATCTATCGGAAGATGCGCAGCAAGACCATGGGGGCCCGCGACGTGCTGGACGTCCTGGGCTTTCGCATCGTGGTCGATACGGTGTCGCAGTGCTATCAGGCGCTCGGGGTCGTGCACAACCTGTACAAGCCCCGCCAGAGCCGCTTCAAGGACTACATCGCCATTCCCAAGTCGAACGGCTACCAGTCGCTGCACACGGTGTTGTTCGGACCCTTCGGCGACCCGCTGGAGGTGCAGATCCGCACCCGCGAGATGGACACGGTGGCGGAGAAGGGTATCGCCGCCCATTGGGTCTACAAGCTGCGCGAAAACCAGGGAGGCAGCATGGCCAGCCGGGCCCGTGAGTGGCTGCTGGGCGTGCTGGACATGCAGCAGCAGGCGGGCAGCTCCGTGGCATTCCTCGAGCACGTCAAGCTGGACCTGTTCCCGGACGAGGTCTACGTGTTCACGCCCGGCGGCGAGATCAAGTCCATGCCCAAGAACGCCACGGTGCTCGACTTTGCCTACGCGGTGCACACGGACGTCGGAAACCACGCAGTGCATGCGTGGATCGACAAGCAGCGCCTGGTGCCGCTGCGTTACCGGCTGATCAGCGGCGAAACGGTCAAGGTGATCACCACCAAGTCCTCGGAACCCCGCCCCAACTGGCTGGAGTTCGTGGTGACGTCCAAGGCCCGGACCGCGATCCGCCATTACCTCAAGAACCTCGCCCACGAGGAAGCGGTGCGCATCGGGCACCTGATGCTGGATGGCGCGCTGGCCGACATCGGGACTTCGCTGGATACGATCGGAGAACAGCGCCTGGAGCGGTTCATCGCCGAGCTGAAGATCCCGCGCCTGGAGGAGTTGCTGGCTGACATTGCGCTGGGCAACCGGATGCCGGCCATCGTTGCGCGCCAGCTGACCGATGGCGATCCGGACCGGGACCGGGACCTGCACGCCGCCGGCGGCGAGGCCCTGCAGCTCACCGGCTCCGAGGGCCACGTCATCAGCTATGGCAATTGCTGCCATCCGATTCCCGGCGACCGGATCATGGGCTATCTCTCGGCCGGCAAGGGCCTGGTGATCCATCGGCGCACCTGCCCCAACCTGAAGGAGCTGCGCAAACACCCGGACCGGTGGATCGATGTCGCCTGGCAGCCCGACGAGACGGGCCTGTTCACGGTCTCGCTGAAGGTCGACGTGCAGAACCGGCCCGGGGTCCTGGCCCGGGTGGCATCCGCCATCTCCGAGACGGACACGAATATCGAGACGGTCGAAAACCGGGAACGGGACGGCGAAACCTCCGAGATCTGGTTTACCATGTCGGTCCACGACCGTCGGCACCTGGCCCGCGTCATGCGAAGGATCCGGCGCGACCAGGCGGTCATCTCGGTCCACCGGGCCGTTCAGTAACGAGGACAGCAACCACGCCGCTACATGGACGTTTCCCACCTGCTCGACGAACTGAACCCGGCCCAGCGCGAGGCGGTAACCACCGAACCCGGCAATGCCCTGGTGGTTGCCGGCGCCGGTAGCGGCAAGACCCGGGTCCTGATCCACCGCATTGCCTGGTTGATCGAAGTCCTGGGCTTCTCCCCTCATTCCATCATGGCGGTCACTTTCACCAACAAGGCCGCCGGCGAGATGCGCCAGCGCAGCGAGACGCTGCTGGGCGGGCCGAGCCGGGGGCTGTGGGTGGGCACTTTTCACGGCATCGCGCATCGCCTGCTGCGCATGCACTATCGCGAGGCCAACCTGCCCGAGAGTTTCCAGATCCTGGACTCGGAGGATCAGCAGCGCCTGATCAAGCGGGTGATCAAGGACATCCCGCTGGACGAGGCGCGCTGGCCCGCTCGGCGAGCGCAGTGGTATATCAATGCCCACAAGGACGAGGGTCGCCGCGCGGACGCCATCGAGCCGGGCGACGATCCGGTCGCGCGCACCTGGCGCGACATCTACCTCGCCTACGAGGAAGCCTGCGAACGGGCCGGCGTGGTCGATTTCGCGGAGCTGCTGCTGAGGGCCCACGAGCTGTGGCTGCACGATGCCGACCTGCTGGAGCATTACCGGAACCGCTTCCAGAATCTGCTGGTGGACGAGTTCCAGGACACCAATTCGATCCAGTATGCCTGGGTCCGGATGCTCGCCGGACCCCGGGGCAACGTCTTCGTGGTCGGCGACGACGATCAGTCCATCTACGGTTGGCGCGGGGCGCGCATGGAACACATGCACGCCTTCGAGAAGGACTTTCCGCGAGTCCGCGTGTTCCGGCTGGAGCAGAATTACCGATCGACGGAAACGATTCTGGAGGCGGCCAACGCCATCATCGCCAACAACGACAACCGCCTCGGCAAGAAGCTCTGGACCGATGGAGAACAGGGCGAGGCCATCCACGTGTACGCCGCCTACAACGAGCACGAGGAGGCGTTCTACACCGTGGACCAGATCCAGCAATGGCTGGACCAGGGCAACCCGGCAAGCGACATCGCCGTGCTGTATCGCTCGAACGCCCAGTCCCGGCTGTTCGAAGAACTGCTCATGACCCGCCGGATTCCGTACCGGGTCTACGGCGGCCAGCGCTTTTTCGAGCGCGCGGAGATCAAGGACGCCCTGTCCTTTCTGCGGCTGATCGCCAACCGCGGAGACGATCCGGCGTTCGAGCGGGTGGTGAACGTCCCGACCCGGGGCATCGGCGAACGCACCGTCGACGCGATTCGCGGCAAGGCCCGGAGCGAGGGCATCTCGATGTGGGAAGCCGCCCGTGCCCTTTGCCGCGCCAACGAACCGACGCCACGCGCGGCCAAGGCGATAGCCCGTTTCCTGCAGCTGGTCGATGACCTGGACGCCGGCACCGCCGAGGCGGATCTGGCCGAGAAGGTCCAGCAGACGCTGCTGGCCACGGAACTGGAACGGCACTACGAACGTGAGCCCGAGGAACGGTTCGAGGCGCGCCGGGAAAACCTGGCCGAACTGGTCAACGCGGCGCGCACCTTCGGCCTGTCCAGCGACGACGAGGACAGCGGCCTCGACGAACTTACGGCGTTTCTGGCCAACGCCGCGCTCGAAGCCGGTGAAGCCCAGGGGGAGGCCTGGGAGGATTGCGTGCAACTCATGACCCTGCACAGCGCAAAGGGCCTCGAGTTTCCCCTGGTCTTCCTCTGCGGCATGGAGGAAGGTCTGTTTCCCCACCAGCGCAGCGCTGAAGAGCCGGGCAGGCTGGAAGAAGAACGCAGGCTTTGCTATGTGGGGGTCACGAGGGCGCGCGAGCGGCTGCATATCTGCTATGCCGAGTCGCGCCGCTGGCGCGGCCAGGAGAACTATAATCGACCCTCCAGGTTTCTCGGCGAAATCCCCGAAGACCTGGTGCACGACGTGCGACCGCGCCCGAAGGTCCGGCGACCGGCAGCCGCGCAGGCGACCGGCGACTGGGTCAAGGCCGATCCCATGAGCGAGTCGGGACTGGAACTCGGCCAGCGGGTGCGGCATAAGAGTTTTGGGGAGGGTGTCATCCTGGATTGCGAGGGATCCGGGGCGCACACCCGGCTACAGGTGAATTTCGAGGGGGCCGGCACCAAATGGCTGGTTCTCGCCTATGCGAACCTGGAGAAGGCATGAGCAGCAGCGCCGCCATTTTCCGTCATCCCCGCGTCGGGCCCTACCTGCGCCTGATGCGCTTCGACCGTCCCATCGGGACGCTGTTGCTGCTGTGGCCGACGCTGTGGGCGCTGTGGTTTGCGGCCGGCGGGTTTCCGGACTTGAAGATCCTGCTGATCTTCGTCGCCGGCGTGGTGGTGATGCGAGCCGCCGGATGCGTGATCAACGACTACGCGGACCGCAATATCGACCCGTACGTGGAACGGACCCGTGACCGCCCCCTGGCCCGACGTGAGATTGGCGAGAAATCGGCGCTGATGCTGTTCGCAATCCTGCTCGCAGCGGCCTTCGCCCTGGTCGCACTGACCAACCTGCTGACCATCCTGCTGGCGCTGGTCGGGGCATTCCTGGCGGCCACCTATCCGTTCCTGAAACGCTACACCTACTGGCCCCAGATCTACCTTGGCGCGGCCTTCGCCTGGGCCGTTCCCATGGCCTATGCGGCCCAGACCGGGGAAGTCACGACCCTGGGTTGGCTGCTGTTTGCCGCCACGGTGCTCTGGACGACCGCCTACGACACGATCTACGCGATGGTCGACCGGGAGGACGACGTGAAGATCGGGGTGCGCTCGACTGCGATCCTGCTGGGGGACCTGGACCGGATCGCCATCGGCATCATGCAGGCCGCCTTTCTCGGAGCCCTGTACCTGGCCGGCACGCGGGCGGGATTCGGCTTCACCTTCAACGCCGGCATCGGCATCGCCGCGGTGCTGATCGCCTACCAGCTGTGGCTGATCCGCGACCGGGACCGGGCCGAGTGTTTCCGGGCCTTTCTCAACAACAACTGGGTGGGCCTGGTCATCTTCGTGGGGCTTTACGTCGAGACCATGTAGCGCGTCCCTTTACGGACGGGCTCACGCCGGCCGCAGGAAGTCCCGCAGGCCATCCAGGAACATCTGCACCGCAATCGCGACCAGGATCATCCCCATCAGCCGCTCCATGGCGATCAGACCCCGCTTTCCCAGCAGGCGGCGCAGCAGCTCGGAAGAAAAAAGGATCACCGCCGAGGCGACCCAGGCGGCGAACAGGGCGAGCCCAAGCACCGTCATCGTGGTGTCCCCGCGGCCGGAGATCAGCAACAGGGTGGCCATGATGCTGGGTCCGGCGAGCAGGGGAATGGCCAGCGGCACCACCAGTGGTTCACCGTCCAACGCGTCTTCGTAATCCGGGCGGGTCTCGGGAAAAAGCATCTTGAGCGCGATGATGAACAGGATCAGCGCCCCGGCGATGGCGATGGCATGCGGCCCGATGCCCAGCAGCTCCATGACATGGCCGCCAACCGCGAGAAACCCGAACAGGGCGACCAACGCAATCATCAGCTCCCGGGCCAGCACCTTGAGACGTCGCTCCGGCCGGACCGCTTCCAGCGTCGACACGAACAGGGGCACGTTGCCCAGCGGGTCCATGACCAGGAACAGCAGCACGAATACGGAGACGAAGTCCATGATCAGCCTGGGCCGTCCTGGCCCGGGATGCGGCGCGTTTCGCGCCAGTACTGCTCGGCCTTGGCGCGGGCCACGGCCAGGATGGAACCGTCGGGATAGGCCTGTCGGTCCGAATCCCAGCAACCGGCGGGCGTTCCCGTAAGCAGTTCCAGCGCATCCACCAGGTTCTCGACTGCATAGACCTGGAACCTGCCCTCGCGGCAGGCTTCGACAACATCGTGTCTCAGCATCAAGTCGCCGGCGTTGGCGGCGGGAATGATCACCCCCTGGTCTCCGTCCAGTTCGAAATGGTCGCAGATGTCGTAGAACCCCTCGATCTTCTCGTTAACCCCGCCGATGGCCTGCAACGCACCATGCTGGTCCACGGCGCCGGTGATGGCCAGGCCCTGGCGGATGGGCACGCCGGTCAAGGCCGACAGCAGGCAGCAGATCTCGGCCCCGGACGCGGAGTCGCCGTCGATGCCGCCATAACTCTGCTCGAAGGCCAGCGAGGCCGTCAGGGTCAGCGGATGTTCCGCGTGCAGCAGGTAGCGCAGGAGCCCGTTGAGGATGTGGAATCCCTTGGTATGGATCGACCCGGACATGCTGGCCTGACCCTCGATGTCGATGATGCCGTCCGTGCCGGGCCCGACGGTGGCGGTGATTCGGGCGGGAAAGCCATAGGTCAGCGGTCCGGCGGACATGACCGCGAGGCCGTTGATCTGGCCGATCTGCGTGCCACTCGTATCGATCCGGATCGTCCCGTCCTTGAGGTACGCTTGGAACTCCTGCGAAGGCAGGCTCGCCCGGCGCTTGGTGCGACGCACCGTTTCAACCACATGATCCCGCCCGACCACCTCGTCGCCGCGGTGACCGGCCAGCCAACTGGCCTCGCGGACGATGTCCGCAACCCGTCCGAACCGCGTGGTCAGCTTTCCGGCCGTGCCCGCGATGCGAGCCCCGTGCTCGGTCAGCGCCGCCACGCCGTCGGCGGTGAAGTGCCGCAGCTTCTCGGCAGCGGCCAGGCGTGAGACAAAAGTTGCGTACTGCCAGATGGACTCGTCGCTGCGATCCACCACTTCGCTGAAGTCGGCCAGCACCTTGAACAGCTCCGAAAAATCCGGATCGAACCGGTCCAGCTGGTAGTAGATTTCGTCCGAGCCCAGCAGCACCACACGGACCCGAATGGGGATCGGCTCAGGCTTGAGGCTTGCACCGCCAAAGGGCGCATTGAACTCCCGGGGGACGATCTCCAGCTGCCCCGTACGCAGGGTTCGGATGAGAATACGCCAGGCGCCCGGTTCGGCCAGGACGTCGCGGGCATCCAGAATCAGGAAACCGCCGTCGGCGCGGAGCAGTGCACCGCCGCGAATTCCGCGATAGTCGGCGGAAGCCTGACCCGCCGAATTCCATTGGCTCTCGATGGTGCCCAGCAGGTTGGCCAGGGTGGGACTGGATTCCACCACGACCGGGCTCTCGTCGCTCAGATGCTCGAACAGGATGTTGACGCCATAGCGAACGAACGGATCGTAGCCGTCGTTTCCGCCCCGCAGGGCCTGTTCCACGATGTCGTCGAGCACCTCGTCGAGAAATACCGACAACCGCTCGTTGTTGAAATCCTGCTTGAGCGGTTCGGTCAGGTCACTCACCAGGCGCCGCAGATTGCGGTCGTTGAAGGCCTCGATCCGGCGAGCCCCCTCGCGCTGGATGCGACCGATCTCGGTGGTGAGCTCCGGCAGGCGACGGGCGAATCCGTCGCGGGCCTCCTCGAATGCGGCCCGGTCCTTGGGGTCTAGCTCGCCGCCTTCGATCAGCTGGTCCAGCTGCTCCGGCGGAATGGGCTGACCCTGGAACGTCGGAAAGATGGCCGCCTGAGCACCGTGCGGCGTCTGCACCTGGACCAGGGCCAGCGATTTCTTGCTCAGCTCTTCCTCGAAGGGCTCGGTGAGCGCATCGATCCGCCGCTGCGTTTCTTCCTGGATGGCCGTCCGCGAGGCTTGCAGGGGCTTCGCGTTCATCGCGTCGCCGAGGCTCTTGGTGACGAACTCGGCAAGCTGATGGAGGCGGCGGCGCAGGACCCTGCCCTGGCCCTTGGGCAACGACACCAGTCGGGGGCGATCCGCCTGGGTGAAATTGTGCAGGTAACAGCGATCGAGCTTGTTCCGGCAGACCGGATCCATCTCCGACAGCACATCGCGTACCAGGGTCATCCGGCCGGTTCCGGAGATTCCCCGCACGAAGATGTTCTGGTTGGGCGCCTGGCAATCCAGGCCGAACTCCAGGGCTTCCACCGCCAGTTCCTGGCCGATGATGCCGCGCAGCTCCGGAACCTGTTCGGTGGTCTCGAAATCCAGCCGATCCGATTTGCAGATCCAGCGCAACCGTTCCGGTGCGAGAGGCTGTTGGCCCATGGCGATCCCCCGGGAAATAGCTAACGTTAGAGCGTAACGCGATGGAGCTGCAACCGCTCCCCGGCCGAATCGATCTGGCGCCAGACGACCCACAGCCCGTCGGCGTTGAGGGCCATGCGTGGAAAGCCGCTGCTGCGCGCCGGATCGGTCTTGCCGATGCGGATGCGCTCGACCTCCGACCCGTTGACCAGCGCCACCGCGATCTCCGCTTCCTCGGGAGCCAATTGATCGACGAAGCTGACCGCCAAACGGCCGTCGTCCAACAAGACCGCATCGACGCGGCCCAGGGCCTGAACCGTCTCGATGACGACAGGGTCTCCGAAGCTGCGCCCGCCGTCGTCCGAGCGGACGACCGAAACACGGGGCCCCTGGGCACCGGAGTACCAGGCCACCGCGACCTGCTGCTGATCGGCCACCACGGCCGGACCGTTGACCGGGCAGGCCGGCAAGGTCCAGTTGTCCGCAGCCACCCGAACCGGCGGCTGCCAGAGGTTCCCCCGGCGAGCGACCAGCTGGATGTCCCGGATCTCTTTCTCGGTGCGGTCGCGATAGACGACGACGGGACCCTCTGCGGTGAGGGCGGCATCGGTCTGGCAGCAGTCGCAAACCCGGTCGTCCAGCAGCGCGGCACCGGTCAGCTCGCGATCACCGGCGAGGGTCGCCGTCCGCAGCGTCATCGGTCCGCCCTCCCCGGTTTCACGTCCGTCCAGCCAGACCAGACCGATTCCCGCCTCATCCGGAAAGTAGCTGACGAAACCGTGCTCCGTCGGTGATCCGTCGTGGGGTGTCAGCGGCTCCGACCAACTTTGACCGCCATCGTCGCTGAGCGCGACCCGAACCGCATAGGCATAGGTGCTGTCGGCGACCTTCTCCAGCCAGTGGGTAGCCCAGATGTCCCCGTTGGCCAGGAGCGACGGGAAATCGGCCCAGTTCACGAACCAGTCGCTGCCCGTGGCAACCGTGGTCGGTTGGCTCCACCCGGCCCGGTCCCGTGCGGCAACAAGCAACCGGGCCTCGTCGCCCCCCGTTTCCACCCAGGACATGATCAGTCGGCCCGCGTCGTCCGCATGCAGACTGGCCAGTGCGGCACCCTCAGCCGCGGGGGTGTCGATCGATGCCACAGGGGAACCGGCCGGGCTTTCCTGGGGCGCCTCGTTGCACCCGGCCAGGGCGCCCACGGCAGCAAGGGAAAGGAAAATCCTGTGCACTCGATTCACCATTTGTTTCGCAGCGCCCGCAGTTTCAGGAAGACAGTCTCGCTGTCGGGCTCTTCGGGCAGATCCGGAAACTCGCTCCGGAGGTGAGCGATGACGTCCGGATTCTGCAACCGGAAGAAGGTGTTGATCTCCTTCTCCTGGCCCAGGGTAGTGACCAGCGGGTCAGCCGGATCCTGGTCCCTGACATCGGTGAGCAACTGCCGTGCGGTCTCGTTTTCCGGTTCCCGGTCCAGCGTAAAGCCCAGGTTGTTCGCAATATAGTCATGGCCGGGATAGACGCGCGTCTCGTTTGGCAGGCGGGCAAGGATGTCGACGAAGGTGTGGTAGAGCTCCTGCGGATGCCCACCGTTGTGGCAATTTCCGGCGCCGGCATTGAACAGCGTATCGCCACATAGCAGCACCGGCGGGTCTGACTCCGATAACAGGCAGACATGGCTCATCGTGTGGCCCGGCGTATCGAGCACCCGGAACTGAACGCTAGGCCCGACGCTCACGCGGTCGTCCGCTTCCAGGCCGCGGTCGATTCCCGGAATTCGGCCCTTGGCGCCGGCATGGGCCAGCAACCTGGCCCCGGTCGCGTCGATCACGGGGCCGTTGCCGCCGATATGATCGCCGTGTTCATGGGTATTGAGCACCTTGGTGATGTGCCAGTCGTTCTCCTGCGCCGCAGCCAGCACCTTGCGATAGTCCAGCGGATCGATGGCCAGCGCCTCGCCGGTTTCCTCACAGACGATCAGGTAATTGAAGTTGCGATAGGCGTTGTTGGTCCAGATCTGTTCGATGTGCATGGGGATGATGGGCGCCAATGCGCGGGAATGGGCATCGCCGGAAATTGTAGTTGATCATGGTGCAGCAACCCAATTCCCGGTCTCTCTGGACTGAAGAGCACGCGTTTTTCACAGGCGACCGGGCAAAAAGGCGGCTGGAATTTCGTTTCCAACCTGCGTTTGAAGCGGTGCATCATGCGGTAGACTAGTGCCGCGGCTGAATGGCGCCGATCAAAAGGGGGTCCCACTGCGACGCGATCGCATTCGGATCCATGCCTGCTGATGAAAACGGATCACCGGATGACCAACAATACGCTGGAAGCGGACCTGGCCCTGCAGGAGTCCCTGCTGCCGGGAGTGTCGAGAACGTTCGCACTGACGATTCCCGAGCTGCCCGGGCAACTGCGGGTGGCGGTCACCAATGCCTATCTGCTTTGCCGAATCGCGGACACGATCGAAGACGACGCCGAGCTTGAAGCCGAGGACAAGCAACGTTTTCACGAGCAGTTCGTCGCCGTGGTTGCGGGACATGCGGATCCGGAGGCTCTCGCTGACGCGCTGTATCCGGCTCTCAGCGAGAAGACGCCGGCGGAAGAGCGTGATCTGATCCAGCAGATTCCGGCGGTGGTCCGGGTCACCCACAGTCTGAACCCCGCGCCTCGCCAGGCCCTGGAGCGTTGTGTCCGGGTGATGTGTGCCGGGATGCCGCAGTTTCAGCGCAAGACGTCCATCCACGGCCTCAATACGGTCAAGGACCTCGAGGAATACTGCTATTACGTGGCCGGCGTCGTCGGGGAAATGCTTACGGAACTGTTCGCCGATCATTCAACCCGGATGGCGACCCGGCGGGCGGAGATGATGAGTCTCGCGGTGTCCT
>JAWVZU010000061.1:0-15790 GCA_033722075.1 Lysobacterales bacterium | reverse complement strand
GGAACTCGAGACCCATCTGCGTGACGACGCCCTTGACGCGGTCTCCCCGGACGATCAGGTCATTCACCCCCTGCTGAAAAACGGTCAGGTTCGGCTGGTTCTCGACCGCATGGCGGATGGCGGCCTTGTACAGCACGCGATCGCACTGAGCCCGGGTGGCGCGCACGGCGGGGCCCTTGCTGGCGTTCAGGGTTCGCAGTTGGATGCCGGCGCGGTCGGCAGCCTGCGCCATGATGCCGCCCAGGGCGTCGATTTCGCGTACCAGGTGCCCCTTGCCGATGCCACCGATGGCCGGGTTGCAGCTCATCTGGCCGATCGTCTCGATGTTGTGGGTCAGCAGGAGCGTGCGCACGCCGACACGCGCCGCCGCCAGGGCCGCTTCCGTTCCGGCGTGGCCGCCGCCGACCACGATGACATCGAAGGTTTGTTGGTTGCTCATGAGCGCAAATTGGGCGAAAAACCCCTCATTTTAGAACGAAAAGCGGGAACCATGAAGACTTGAAGGCGTGAAGGGGTTCAAAGCAGTCAACAGGAAAACAGGAAAGCGCCACTGCCGCGGTCTCAATGCCGCGCCAACGCTTAGAGGGAATGGGGGCGCCTAGCAGGCGACAGCCACCCCGTGACTAACCCTTCATTTCTTCATGTCTTCATGGTTGCGCTTTGGTCCGCGGCAGCGCAGTCAGGGGCGGGGCGAGGCAAACCAGCCGGCAAGGTCGATCGGCCGTCCATCCTTGCGCAGTTCGAAGTACAGCCCGGGCTCCGTGCGCCCGCCGCTGTCGCCGACCACCGCCAGCAGTTCCCCCGATTCCACCCAGTCGCCAATGTCCTTGAACAGCGACTCGTTGAAGGCGTAAAGACTCATGTAGCCGTCGCCATGGTCGAGGATCGTGAGCAGCCCGAAGCCGCGCAGCCAGTCGGCGTAGGCCACCCTGCCCCGGGAGACAGCCCGCACCTCGCTGCCCGCCGGCGCGCCGATCAGGGCGCCCGCACGATGCATGCCGCCACTCTTGGCCTGGCCCGGGCCGAGAACGAAAGGGCCATCCACGGGCCAGGCCAGCTGTCCCCTCCGAGCATCGAAGGGGCGCGCGTCCAGGGTGGTGGGGATATCCGCAAAGGCCGCCTGCAGTTCCTTGAGAAGCGCCTCGAGCCGGTCCTGCTCGGCCTGCGCCTCGTCCAGCGACTGTTCGCCACGGGCGATGCGCGCGTTGATCGAGGCCAGGATCTGCTGTCGTTCCCGACGGTGTTCTTGGTGGCGCTGCGCCTGCGCGTCGAGGTCGGCGTTGATCCGCACCAGGTTTGCCCGGGTGCGGTCGATTTCCTCGCGCACCGCCGCGACCTGTCGGAGCTGTTCGATGACCGCGCCGATCTGGGCCAGTCGCGCCCGATTGAAGTAGTCGTAGTAGGCCATGACCCGACCCAGCAGCGCGGGATCCTCCTGGTTGAGGAGCATCTTGAGGTAACCCTGGCGTCCCATGGCATAGGCAGAGCGCAGCTGGGCTGCGAGCTGCTCCCGGCTGGAGTCCAGTTCGCGTTCGAGGCGACCGTGCTCCGCCTCCAGTTCCGCGAGACGCGCCTCCGCCGCGGCCAGTTCGCCCCGGGTCGCACGCTGCCGGCGGGCGATGGCCCCGAGTTCGGTCTCGATGTCGGCCAGTTCACTGCCCAGCGCATCCTGTTCGCGTCGGCGCGAGGCGAGCTGCCGTTCGAGCGCCTCGATCTGCGCGGTAACCGCCTCGAGACGTGCGTCCACTTCGGCCTTGTCCTGGGCAGCGGCGGTCGCGATTTCCGGGCCGAGCGCACAGGCCAGCAACACGGTGCCTTGATTTAGCCACCGTTGCCACCACCTTTGCTGTTTTCGCGCGGAAATCCTGGTCATGTTGGAAAGGCTGCCGGAATTCATCGGCAATCATCCCATCTTATCGCTGATCTTCATCGGTCTGGCGATCGCCTTGCTGGCGACGGAGATCGGGCGACGTTTTCGCGGTTTCAAGGAAGTCTCGCCCAGCGAGCTGACCCGCCTGATCAACCAGCAGGATGCGGCCGTGATCGACGTTGGGGGCCAGAGCGATTTCGAAAAGGGCCACATCATCAACTCGGTCCATGTGCCGCTGACCCAGCTGGATCCGGGCGCCAAGCAGATTGCCAAGCTCAAGGACGGCCCGGTTGCCGTCTACTGCAAGTCCGGTCACCTCTCCGAGCAGGCCGCCAAGAAACTGGTGAAGGCCGGCTTTCAGCAGGTCCACTGGCTGAACGGTGGCCTCCAGGCCTGGCTCAACGACGAGCTTCCCGTGACCAGGGGCAAGCGATAGAGAAAGTTTCGACATTGCCGCGACGCGTAGCGCCGTGGCATAGTGAAACGTTACCTTTGACAATATTGACGGAACACAACCATGGCAGAAGAAAATCAAAGCCCGGAAGCGCCCCAGGCCGGCGCTCAGGAGCAGGCAGGCGCTCCCCAATTCTCGGTCCAGAAGCTCTATCTGAAGGACGTATCCTTTGAATCCCCCGGCGCGCCGGGCATCTTCAGCGATTCGGGGCAGCCCGAACTGAAGATGAATCTGACCCAGCGCGTTCAGTCCGTGGAAGAGAACATCTACGAGGTCGTGTTGACCGTCACGGTGACCTGCAAGATGGGCGACAAGACGGCTTATCTGGCCGAGGTCCAGCAGGCCGGCATCTTCGGTATCGTCGGCTTCGAGCAGGAACAGCTGCAGGCCACCCTCGGTGCCTATTGCCCGACCATCCTGTTCCCCTACGCGCGTCAGCAGATTTCCGATCTGGTCCTGCACGGCGGATTCCAGCCGCTCCTGCTGCAGCCGGTAAATTTCGATCAGCTCTACGCAGAGCAGCTGCGCCGCCAGCAAGCGCAGGCGGCTGAAGCCGGCAACGCCTAGCGGGCGCCCGGCCGGGGCTGCAAATGGCGATGGGGGGAGCCGCGCTTCAGGAGTCGACACCGACCTGTACCGTGATCGGTGCAGGGTCCTGGGGTACCGCGTTGGCCATACAGCTGGCGCGGAAGGGCTGTCCCACGCGCCTGTGGGGGCGGGACGCGGACGCCATCGCGGCCATGCGGCGGCGGCGGGAAAATCGTCGCTACCTGCCCGACATCGGCTTTCCCGGGCCGCTGACTCTGGAACCTGACCTCGACGCTGCGCTGGCGGATACGGAGCTGGTGTTGATGGTTACGCCAAGCCACGCCTTTGCGGAGACCCTGGAGCAGATTCGCCCGATGATCGATTCCAACCGGGGCGTGGCCTGGGCAAGCAAGGGTTTCGAGCCCGGTTCGGGCCGGCTGCTCCACCAGGTTGCGGCGGACATTCTCGGTTCGGACGCGCCCCTGGCGGTCGCGACCGGACCCTCGTTCGCCCGCGAGGTCGCGCTGGATCTGCCGACCGCGATTGTCGTCGCCTCACCCTCCGACGACTATGCGCGTCTTGTGGCGGGTGCTCTCCACGGCGGCAACTTCCGCGCGTATTCCTCCAACGACATCATCGGTGCCGAGCTGGGCGGAGCGGTCAAGAATGTCCTGGCGATCGGCACCGGTCTCTGTGACGGGATCGGCCTGGGGCACAACAGCCGTGCCGCGCTCATTACGCGGGGTCTGGCGGAAATGATGCGCCTTGCGGAAGCCATGGGGGCCACCCGGCAAACCCTCATGGGGCTCTCCGGCATGGGCGATCTGGTCCTGACCTGCACCGGTGATCTGTCGCGAAACCGGCGCTTCGGCCTGGCTCTCGGACAAGGTTCGACCCGGGCCCAGGCCCTGGAAGAGATAGGCCAGGTCGTGGAAGGTATCGGTGCTGCCGAGGAGGTCGTTCGCCTGGCTCGCAAGCACGCCATCGAGTTGCCGATTGCCGAGTGCGTATTCGCCATCCTCACCGACCGGATCACCCCCGAGCAAGGCGTCGATCTGCTCCTTTCCCGGGAGCCTAAACGGGAAAGCTGACCGAAAGCTCTCCGCTGGCTAGGGTTGCTTGTCGCCCGTTTCCGGCTCGACGACTTCCTGTCGAACCTTGAATACCTTGATGTTCCGGATCTGGCTGCGGGCGATGGGCACGACGGCGTCCCCTCCCGGTACACGCGTCGCTATGCGGACTTCGCTGTCGTCTACGCCCTCGAGGCGTCCGTCATAGCGCCGCAGCTGGCGGGTGTTGATCTGGACCGTTTCGCCGAGGTGCTGGCCCAGTTCCTCGAAATCGACCAGCAGCCATTCGCCGGTGCGCAGGATGGTCTGTCCCGAACCTTCCTCGACCTCGACCGGCGGTGCTTCGTACGCCGCCAGCTCGAGCGGGACCGGCTCCCGATTGGCCGCCGACAGTCTCACGTTCAAGCGCTCGATGATCTGGACCGGCGTCAGGCCCGCCAAGGATTCCGGAAGCACCGGCGTTGCGGGCTCGGCGGACAGCACCAGCTTGCCGGCGCCTGCGATGAACGATTCGTATTGATCCAGCACCGCTTCCGAGGGAGTCCACCCCCAGTCCTGAATGGTCGCAAGCGTTGCCTCGACATTGGCCGCCACCGCGTCCAGGGGTGTGCCGCCGAGCAGTTCGGCACAGTACTTGTTTCGCGCGACATTGAAATCCGCTGCCTCCAGGGTGATCGACAGGGAAACAATGGCCAGACTGCCCCCGGTCGGCGGCGGTCGCCGATTGCGAATTGCGCTCTCGATGCCCGGAAGCTGCAGACGCGCCTCGAGGCCCGCGGTGGCGAATCCTCCGGTGGTCTGGGTCAGGCTGATGTCGAGCTGGTCGGGTGCGGCAACGCCGTAGCCGGCGCGGATCATCGCGGTGGGATCGCCGAAGCCCATCGCCTCCAGGTCCAGGACGGCGAACTCCGTGATGTCGCCGCAGGCCAGGGCCTCGAAGGGGTTGCCGGAAACTGTGCGGCCGCTGAGCCCCACGTCGAAGCGAACGCCTTCCGCGGTCGCGGACAGGCGACGTGGCAGGCCGGACGGATAGATCCCGGTCATGGCCAGAAAGTGTGGAAAGGCCACGGAGATCTTCTCGGTGATCATCGGCGGGACGTCCGCGGCGTCGGACGGATAAAACGACAGCCCATCGATGGACAGCACGCCGTCCAGTCCGGCAGTGACGTTGAGATAGCGCAGGTCGCCGATGGGGGCGACCTGGCTCGCCCAGTCATCCAGCGTCCCGGCGACGGTCTGTTCGACCTTCCACTTGGAATAGAACCCGAAGCCGACCGCTGCGACCAGGATGATCAGCAGCAGCCGGAATAGTTGCGTCGATAAGGGCGTTCGGCGCTTGTAACGGCGGCGGGCCATGGCCTTCCCGGTCTTTTGGATCGCTCCAGTTTACCGGGGCATGGCCTACCGCCGCCAGCCCGGCCGCCATCCAGGCTAGTTCAAGGTGGTCCGCCCGATGATCTCGATGCCCCGGTTGGTGATCAGCACCTGCCCGGTAATCCGCCCGAAGACGTCGTAGTAGTCGCGCAGGGCCTGCTGCATATCGGCAACCGCCTGGCGAGACTGCTCCTCTTCCGGCGACAGGGACGTGTAGGCGCTGCTCTGGTCGAGCATCCGCTGCTGCAGTTCCTGCAGTCGCGCAACGTCGTAGGAAAAGGCAACCAGCGGAACCGGAGCAATTGGCGGTTCTGCCTCGAGAAACGCCTGCAGTTCCCGTTCCTGGCCGCTGCCGACGGAGAACGCGATCCCGTGCGGCATCATGGCGATGTGCGGGTTCTCGGCCTGTCCCTGGACCAGGCTCTCGGGTACCGCGACCGGGGTCCCGTCCATGTCGATCTGCAGCTGAGCGAGCTCCGGAACGAAGGCCTGGGCCATGCCGAGGATCAGCTGTGGATTGTCCATGCCGACCATGGCCATGCCCGATGCCTTCGGCTGACCGCCGGCCAGCTCGAAGTCCTCGACCAGTACGCGCAGCCCCTTGAGGTTGCCTACGAACGGCGGCAGCGGTTGGGCGAGGCGAGCCTGGGACCGCTGGAGCTGGTCGTTCAGGTTGGCGAACTTCTCGCATTGAAAGGGTTGAACGACGCGGGCCGCAGTCCGCTCCGCGGCGATCCGCTTCATTTCCATCACGTTCATCGCAAAGGCGAAGTACATGGAACCCTGGTCCATCGGCACCAGGCCGCGCATGGGCGTGACGATTGCCTGCAGGTCGCTGGCCAGGCCCGGTTCCAGTTCGAGGACCATCAACTGCTCCATCTCGCTGGTGGACAGGACCGTATTGCCGGACACCAGTCGGGGTGCCGTTTCAAGAAGATCCCGGATTTCGCTGTGACACGTCGGGGTCATCCTGGTCTGGAGCTCCGCGAAGAGACTCCTGGCTGCCGGCGAGTTTTCGTCGATCATCCGGTCGAATAGCGCAACCGCGTCTATGATCACCGTGCCGGAGGGCAGCAGACCGTAGGCCTGGTTCACCTGGGAAAGCCGCTCGGAGACGTCCCGTTCGGGACGGGAAACGCCGGTGATCGCATCCACACCGGTCTGGCGAATGTCGGTCGGGGTCAGGGTAATGATCAGCTGGTCGACCTGCGGGGAAACGAGGATACGCACCGTGTCGTCACCGATGTCGTAGAACCGCTGCCCGGCCGCTTCCTGGGCGATGAACTCGCTACCCGAAGCGGCTTCGATTCGATCCAGGGCCGCCTGAAAGGCATTGCCGTCGCTGAGGCTGATCCGTACCGTCGGCAGCACACCGTCCGTGTAGACCGCGAAGTAGCGGAAATCGAGTCCGATGCTGTTCAGGCCCGAGCGGCTCAGCTTGCCGTCCAGTTCCCGCAGCACCGCCTGCAGCACGCGCTCGTCGTCGTCCAGTGTCTTTCCTTCGAGCTTCTTCAGCCCCTCAGCGAGTTGGGTCTGGGCAAAGGTCAGCACCGGTTCCGCAGAGGACCACATCTTGTCCATCACCGCTTCGGGGATCGGCTCCTGGTTGGCGGCGACGTAGGGCGTGTCCGCCGGAATATATTGGATCAGTGGCGACGGGTCGCCCGAAGCAACGGTCTGCTCCGGGGTCTCCGCGTCGCTGCACCCGCCCAACAGGAACAGAAGGGCTGCCCCCGGAAGAGCAAGACGGATGGCTTTGAACATGACAAAATCTCCAGACAAGGATACGTTAATGGGTGTTATACCACACCAGCACACCCCGTCGATGTGCCGAACGGCATAAGCGGACCGGTGCAGCGAGAAAAATGGGATTGAATCTATGAAACTGGCGGTAATCGGCGCAGGCAAGCTTGGGACCATCCTGATTCGTGCATTGATCGAGGCCGGGGTCGTCAAGGCCCGCGACGTTGCAGCGACGGTGCATCTCGAAGCCAGCTGCGAACGCGTCAAGCGGGACGTCGGAGTGGAGGTCGGTCGCGACAATCGCACTGCGGTGGCCGGGGCCGATGTGGTGCTCCTGTGCGTCAAGCCGCAGATCATCTCGCGCATCACCGAGGAGATTGCCCCGGCCCTGAAGCCCGGACAGCTGGTCATCTCCGTCGCCGCCGCGGCCACCACTGGTGCCATCGAAGCCTTGCTGCCGGAGGAGATTCCGGTGGTCCGGGCCATGCCTAACACCCCGGCCCGCCTGGGCGCCGGCATGACCGTGCTGTGTGCCGGCAGCCATGCCACCGATGAACACCTGCACACGGCGGCGAGAATGTTCGACGCGGTCGGGCGCACGCGGGTGCTGGAAGAGCGGCACATGGATGCGGTCACCGCCCTGTCGGCCAGCGGCGCGGCTTTCGTCTATGTGGTCCTGGAGGCCATGGCCGAGGGGGGCGTGAAGGTCGGACTGCCGCGCGACGTGGCCACCGAGCTGGTTGCCCAGACGGCGCTGGGGGCATCGCGCATGACCCTGGAAACCGGCGAACACCCGGCCCTGCTCAAGGACGCGGTCACCACCCCGGCCGGCTGCACCATCGATGGATTGCTGGCCCTGGAAGCCGGAGGCATTCGGGTCGCACTGATCCAGGCAGTCGTCGAGGCGACCCGCCGCGCCGCAGAGCTGGCTTGAAGGCCAGGCAACGGGTGTATTGAAGGCGTCGGGAGATGCCTCCATATCTTCCGCCTTCCTGGAACGAAGGCATCTGATCATGAAACTCCGCTTAGCGATGATCTCCAGCTTGTGCCTCGCGGC
Organism: Lysobacterales bacterium; assembly: GCA_033722075.1. Classification (GTDB taxonomy): domain Bacteria; phylum Pseudomonadota; class Gammaproteobacteria; order Xanthomonadales; family SZUA-38; genus JAWVZU01. The sequence continues at coordinate 7,694 of JAWVZU010000061.1, read as the reverse complement.
ATTGGTCGGTTGCGGGGGCGATGAGGCGCCCACCGAATCCCCGACCACCGAGAAAACCGCAGCAGAAGAGGAGCCGGCGATGAGCTTCCAACCCGACGCCCCAGACGCCCCCGAAAAGCCCTACGAGATCGAAACCCACGGCGACGTGCGGATCGACCCCTATTTCTGGCTGCGGGACGACGAGCGCGAAGACCCGGACGTGCTGGCCTATCTGGAGGCCGAGAACAGCTATCTGGACCAGGTGCTGGACCCGGCGGCCGACCTGCGCGAGACGCTTTACGAGGAGATGGTCGGCCGGCTGAAGCAGGATGATTCCAGCGTCCCCGCAAAGATCGGCGACTACTGGTATTACAGTCGCTACGACGAAGGCCTGGAATACCCGATCTTTGCGCGTCGCAAGGGCTCGGCCGAGGGTCCCGAGGAAATCGTGATCAACGCCAACGAGCGCGCCGAAGGGCACGAGTACTACGCGCTCGGCAATCTCGAGATGAGTGACGATCACAAGCTGGCCGCCTTCGCCGAGGACACGGTCAGCCGGCGCCTCTACACCGTGCGCGTCAAGAACATGGAAACCGGCGAACTGCTGGATGACGTGATCGAGGACACCTCCGGCGCCCTGGCCTGGTCCGCTGACGGCCAGTACCTGTTCTACGTGAAGAAGGACACGGAAACCCTGCTGCCCTACCAGGTCTATCGCCACAAGCTGGGCACGCCGGTGGGCGAGGACGTGCTCGTCTACGAGGAGGCCGACTCGACCTTCTACACGTCCATGTACCGCGGCAAGTCCAACGACTACATCTACATCCACCTCGGTCAGACGGTCACCGACGAAGTGCGTCTCATTCCGGCCGATCAGCCGACGGCGGAACCGATTGTCTTCCTGCCCCGGGAGCGCGGCCACGAATACCGCGTGGAGGACATCGACGGCCGCTTCTATGTGCTGACCAACTGGGATGCGGTGAATTTCCGGCTCATGCAGACGAACCTGGAGAACAGCGCCAACCGGGCAGCGTGGACCGAGGTCGTGCCCCATCGGGACGACGTGTTCATCCACGACATCGACCTGTTCCGCGACTTCCTGGTGGTCAACGAGCGCCGCGAGGGTCTGCGCCGCATGCACGTGATGCCCTTCGGAGACGGTGAGGCGTTCGACATCAGCTCGGACGAGCCGGCCTACGCGATGTATTTCGACGACAACTACGAGGTCGATACGGACGTCCTGCGTTACGTGTATACCTCGCTGACCACGCCGGATACGGTCTACGATTTCAACATGACGACCGGCGAGCGCACGCTGCTGAAGCGCGATCCGGTGCTCGGCGAGTTCGATCCGGCGGACTACCGATCCGAGCGCTTCATGGTCGCGGCTCGCGACGGCGTGCAGGTTCCCGTGTCGCTGGTCTACAAGGTGCCCTTCGAGGCGAAGGGAACCCGACCGCTGCTGGTCTACGGCTACGGCTCCTATGGGTCGACGGTCGACCCGTCGTTCTCCATCGCGCGCCTCAGCCTGCTGGATCGCGGGTTCGTCTTTGCCATCGCCCACATCCGCGGCAGCCAGGCACTCGGCCGGCAGTGGTACGAAGACGGAAAGATGTTCAACAAGATCAACACCTTCACCGACTTCATCGACGTCACCAAGGGCCTGGTCGACAAGGGCTACGGCGATCCCGAGCGGGTCTATGCCTACGGCGGCAGCGCGGGGGGGTTGCTGATGGGTGCGGTGGCCAACATGGCGCCGCAGCTCTACCACGGCATCGTCGCGGCGGTGCCCTTCGTGGACGTGGTCACCACGATGCTGGACGAGTCCATACCGCTCACCACCGGGGAGTTCGACGAGTGGGGCAACCCGAAGATCAAGGACCAGTACGAGTACATGCTGTCCTATTCGCCCTACGATCAGGTGACCGAGCAGGACTATCCCAACATTCTCGTCACCACCGGTCTGCATGATTCGCAGGTGCAGTACTGGGAACCGGCCAAGTGGGTCGCGAAGCTGCGTGACATGAAGACCGATGACAACCTGCTCCTGATGTACACGGACATGTCGTCCGGGCACGGCGGGGCCTCGGGTCGCTTCAAGCGCTACGAGGACATCGCGCTGCGTTACGGCTTCCTGATCTGGCTGGCCGGTGCCGAGGGATAGAACGACAGCCGGAGGCAACCGTGAACGCCGCAAAACCCGCACCCATCGAGCATCAAATTCACCCGGTCATCGCCGGTCGCTGGAGCGCTCGCGCGATCGATCCGCACAAGCCGGTTGCGCGAGCCGACCTGCTCAGAATGCTGGAAGCGGCCCGTTGGGCGCCATCATGCTTCGGTGACGAACCCTGGCGCTTTCTGGTCTGGGACAAGACCCGCGATCCCGAGGGCTGGGAGCAGGCAGCCTCCATCCTGGCGGAGAAGAACCAGCGCTGGGCGCGCAACGCCCCGGTGCTGATCGCCTCCCTGGCGGACGGTCAATTCGGTCGCAACGACAAGCCCAACCGCTGGGCCCAGTACGATACCGGCGCAGCCTCCGTCAGCCTCCATATGCAGGGGGTCGATTTGGGCCTGGTCGTGCACCAGATGGGCGGTTTCGACAAGGCCAGACTGGCGGAGGTTTTCGACATCCCGGAGCGCTTCACGGCCATGGCCATGATCGCCGTGGGCCACCCGGCGCCGGCGACGACCCTGGATGAGGACTTCCGGGATGGCGAGACCGGCCCCCGCGACCGCAAGTCGATGAGCGAGATCGCCTTCGAGGGTCGTATGGACCGACCCCTGGACGATTGAAGACGACCACCGGGAAGGCCATGTCGCCATAGTCGGCCTTCAGCGCTTGACGATCTCGATATCGCAAAACGAGCAGAAAAGCGGAGACAGGCGAGCGAGTCCGCGATCGATGGCATTGGTGAGAGGGTAGAGTCTCCTACCGACAAGGCTCCAGCGCTTAAGACCACCCGACAGCCAGTACATCAGCGGCGTGTGGGGAAGATACTCGACGACTTCCAGACTCGGAAACCTCGCGTCGAAAAGCGCCTTGTCCCTTTGAAAGAGAAGCCAGGCCATGGCGCCGTTTGCATCCTTTTCCGGATCTTTGCTGGCAAACCTGAGATCATCGACATTCACGTCGAAGGGCTCATCGTGCATGAAGCGGAGAATCGGGTAACTGATCACGCCCAGGTGCTGGTCTACAATCTTGATCCGACCACCGGGCAGCAGGCACCGCTCCGCTTCGGCAAAGAAGGCCCAGACATCCGGAATGTGGTGGAGCACATTAAGCAGCGCGATAAGGCGCAGGGACCGGTCTCGGAAGGGTAGCCGGGTTGCGTCGGCGATCAGGCTGAGGCCCGGATGGTGGCTGACATCGCTGGTGAGCCAATCCGGCATGAGCTCCCGGGCAAAGCCCTCGCCCGCGCCCAACTCGAGAGCGCGTCCTTTCGGTGGTGTGCTGGCCAAGGTGTCGGCGAATGCCTGGTAGGCCCGCCAGTAGAATTGCCGTAACGCATACTTTTCCCGGATTGCGCGATAAGACCAGTCGTGCGGGTCTGCCACGGCTTAGTGAAACTTGAGTCTGCGCATGGCAATCACGCTCATCCGGAGGAGCATCAAACCGTGTTTGAAGCGCTGTATCTTGATGTCGCCGTAGGTGCGATTAGCGTAGTGGACCGGCAGGTCGATGATTCGCAGGCTACTTCGTGCCGCACCAAAAAGCAGATCGAAATCCCCACATGGGTCGAAATCGCCGAACCAGTCCCGTCCCGCGGCAATCTCGTCGTAATCGCTGCGAAACAGCACCTTGGTTCCACACAGGGTATCGCGAATCCGCTGTTCGAGAAGCCATGAAAACAGGAGCCCGAAGCAGCGATTGGCGAATTTGTTCAAGGTCCGCATGGCGTCGGTTTCCATCGGGTAGACCATGCGGGAACCGTTGACCAGGCGCCCCGGACCCTCGACGATCACATCGTAGAACATGGGCAGTTCCTCGGGCAGCACCGTAAGGTCGGCATCCAGGATCATCAGAATCTCGCCCGAGGCGGCGTTGAATCCTTTTCTCACGGCATCGCCCTTGCCGCGCCGAAGCATGCGATCGTGTCCCAGCCCGTCGCTGTCGCCGGGAGGCACCTGGTGCAGGAGCTTGATGTCCCGATCGGGGTGGGCCGCCATGACCCTTTCGATTTCCTCGACAGTTCCGTCGTTGGAATTGCCGTCGACGAACAAGATCTCCGTGTGCCGCCCCATGGCCGGAATTCGCCGCACGGCGTCCTTGATGTTGCCCCGTTCATTGCGACATGGCACCACCACGGTGACGGATCTTTCGCGCCGTGTATTCGGTCGAAACGCCGGATTGGGTCGGGCCACGAGATAGGTGATCAGGTTTAGCTTGCGGACAATCGGCAGGCGAGCAAGGTATCGATTGAGGAGGGTGTCGACGACAGGAAACCGCTTCGGCCAAAGCAGCTCGTGACCCTGCTTCACCACGTCGAAGCCGGTCAGGTCCAACAGGTTTTCGATGTCCGCAAGTGACAGCCAGTTTTGGTACCGTTGCGGCATCTTGAGACCGAGCGACTCGCCAAGATTCAGAACGGGCTCCCACAGGGCGTTGTAATAGGCGATGATGATGCGGGTCCGGTCGTGGCAGTGCTCGTGGAGGTTTCTGAAGCAGGCAAACACGTCCGGAAGGTCACCGATCAGGTTTGCCAGCACGACATAGTCGAAGGCCGAACCGTCTTCCGACCAGACCTGCGCATCGGCAACCTCGAAGCGCAAGTCAGGATCATCCGCGTGGCGGTCCCGCGCGAGCTCGATCATTTTTTCCGAAATGTCGATCCCGACCCCGCTCTCCGGGCGCAGTGCGGCCAGGAGATCCCCGCGTCCACAGCCGAGTTCCAGCACTCGGCCCGGAGTCGGCACCAGGAAGCGGACGAGCTTGGTCAACTGGGCATAGTAATAGGCGTTGCGCACCCGCCAGACGGCCAGGTCCGGGGCCTGCTCGTTGTAGTGCTGCCTGACGCGCTCAATATCCAACATCGCGCAACGCCTGTTGTTCAACGAACAGATCGACCTCGCGAATCGCCGCCGCCTGGTCCGGCCGGGCCAATGCAGAGGCGCGATCAAGGTGTGTCCTCATCAATGCGGGTTTTCCGTCTTCGAGCAGATAGACTGAGGCCAGTTCCAGGGCGACCCGCGAGGAGTCATCGGGAAGAATGGCAAGCACCCCCTGAATCAGACGATAGAGGTCCAGGGCAGTCTCACCGGAGGAAGCCGTCGGCCTGAGGACCACCAACCCGGTGAGGCGCTCCACGGCAATCGCCGGATCCAGGTTCTCTAGCGCAATTTCGGCCCTGGGCCGGGGGGCCGCGAACAGGGGGATGGTTGAGGCTGAGGTCAGGAGATAGTCCCGATACTGAAAAAGCACCACCGCGACGGGTACCTCAAGCGGTCGGATTGCCTCCCGATAGTAAGCCATCCGGTCGACAGGAACAGGTTTCAAATCCGTGGGATAGGGGTAGCGCTGCGCACCATAGTGACCGGGATCCCAGTGCGGGACGGCAGCGATGGTTTCCGCGACCAAGAGCGTGCCGGCCGGCAGCTCGTTTCGGGCATAGGCGGTGAGTCCGCGCCAATCGGTCTTCAGCTCACGTTGGCGATGGTCGGTGAATGCGAGCAGCGTCGAGGAAAACATCGCGAGAATGATCAGAACCGCAAGACTCGTACCCAGTCCCTTTCGGCGCTGAAAAAGCGCCTCGGCAATGGCCGCAAGGCCGTAGCCGGCGAGCAGCAGCCCGATGGGCAGGACATAGATCGCGTAGGGCGGCCGAAAAGGCAAGTCGGTCTGGGACCGGAAAGCCAGGTAGTGGACGACGGGAAGCACGACTGCCAGCCATACCAGAATGCGCGGCAGAAAAGGCTCGGTGCGCCACCGGTAGCCGACCCGGGCGATTGCGATGAGCGCGAGCACTCCGGTGGCCAGGGCAATGGGTTCCAACTGCGCCTGCCACGCCCGGAATAGATCCATGAAATCAAGGCTCGCCGGCCACAGGGATTGGTCCTCTCGCAGGTAGCGCTGTCCGGAACTCAGGATGGTATGCAGAAAGGGCAGGTAAAAGACGATTGCAAGGCCAAGCGGCAGGCATGGCGCTGCCCCCCGTCGCAAGCCGGCGGCCCCGTGCCTGCGCCCGAGGACTATGGCTCGAAGCAGCAGGTACGCCATCACGCACGCGACCGTAAGCAGCGGAACCAAAGTTCTCGACAAGAGAAAAGAGAAACAGACCAGACCAAGTAGGAAATGACCGGTGGCGCCGTCACTGTCACGATCGACAACACGCTTGAGTTGGGCCAGGAAAAGCAAAAGAAGTGCGATGGAGACCGCGTAGGGTCGGGCATCCTGCGAAACGTAAACCGCGTAGGGAAGAAATGCCGCGATCAGCCCCATGCCGAGGGCCGGAACTGGCTTGACTTGCGCCGCCAGCAGCAGGGTGAACACCAGTGCCGTGCCCAGAACGCCAAACAACGCGGCAGGGGTTCGCACGGCGAAGTCGGTGTAGGAAACTCGCGACACGAGGGCCCCGATCCAGTAGTCGAGGGGGGGTTGCTGCTGGCGAGCCGCGCCTTCATGAACTCTGGTCAGCGGGAGCTGGTAGTGGCTCACCTGGTGGATTTCGTCCATGAAAAGGCTGTCGTCGGTCAATCGATCAAACCTCGCCCATGCCGCAACGACCAGCAGGATCATGAGCAGCGCTAAAGTATTGCGTCCGGCGGCATCCATTCAACGGGCTTGAGTCGATCGAGCCTGCATTGTATATGGTCTCGTAACGCTTGACGTCCCAGCCACCCGTCGAGCTCCGCTTTCTTGGCTGTCAGGATTTGGCCTATCACAGCCGTGCGCCATGTGAAACAGCGAGCCGCCTGGTGGACTTGACATTGCCTGGCCGGGACAAGACAATTCCGCTCCCTCGCGCAAGCGAGGCCATCCCTTGTGGCTATGTAGCTCAGCTGGTTAGAGCGACGCACTCATAATGCGTAGGTCGGTGGTTCAAGTCCACCCATAGCCACCAATAGAATCGTTCGCCTAGCTGCGACGAATTCCGCTGAACGTTATTGGCCGAAAGCCAAATGTCCAGGTCCGCAACTGCTATGCTGCTGGGTTCCCCTAGCAAGCGGATCCTACTCTATGAAACTCGCCATCCTGTCCTGCAGCCCCGACAACTACAGTACTTCGCGTCTGCGTGAGGCCGCCGCTGAGCGCGGCCACAAGGTGAAGGTGCTCAATACGCTCAAGTTTGCGATCGATCTGGAGCGGGGTTCGCCGGGACTGTTCTACCGACAGAAGCGTCTGAGCCGCTACGATGCGGTACTCCCGCGCATCGGCGCATCCATCACCTACTACGGCTCAGCCGTGGTGCGCCAGTTCCAGGAAATGGGGGTGTACTGCGCGAACTCCGCCGCCGGCATTCTCAATTCCCGTGACAAGCTGCGTAGCCTGCAGATCCTGGCTCGTCACCACATCGGTATCCCGGACACGGTCTTCGTGCGCGACCGGAAAGACGTGCTGCCGGGCATCGAGCGGGTGGGCAGCGCCCCGGTGATCATCAAGCTGATCGAGGGCACCCAGGGCGTCGGCGTATTGCTGGCCGAATCCATCAAAACCGCCGAGGCCACCATCGAATTGCTGCAAAGCCAGAAGCAGAATGTCCTGATCCAGAAGTTCGTGG
>JAWVZU010000060.1:0-15894 GCA_033722075.1 Lysobacterales bacterium | reverse complement strand
TGCCCAGGCCCATGGCCTCGCGCAGGCTCAGGCCCTCGGGGACGGGAACCACGTCGTCGGCCGCCATCCGGGCGATTTCGCCATATCCGCCATCGCGGGTCTCGGACAGGCCGCAGCCGGTGACCAGCACCGGATCGCCCTCCTTGAATCGCGAATCCCGGCTTTCCTGCACGTGTCCGGCGACGTCGATTCCGCCGACCAGCGGAAAACGGCGCAGGATCTTGCCCTGACCGGTTCCGGCGAGTGCATCCTTGTAGTTCACGCTCGAGTAGGCGGTGCGGATCAGCACCTCGCCGTCGCTGAGCTCGTCTCGTGTCAGTTCGACGACGCCGGCGCTGTGCTCACCGTCCTCGTTCTGGTCGATCCTGAAGGCTCGAAAACTCATCAGTTCATCCTGTGAATCGCCCGCTTGTCCACCGCAAGGGCAGCTTCGTGGACTGCCTCGGACATGGTCGGATGGGCATGGACGATCCGGGCCAGGTCCTCGGCACTGCCGTGGAATTCCATGGTCACGACCGCCTCGGCGATGATCTCTGACGCGTTTGCGCCGACGATGTGCACGCCGAGCAGGCGATCCGTTTCGGCATGCGCGATCATCTTGACCATCCCGGCGGGTTCGCCCATCGCCAGCGCACGTCCCGCGGCGGCAAAGGGAAAATTGCCGGTGCGATAGGGTAACTCCCGGTCCTTGGCTTCCGCTTCGGTCAGGCCGACCCAGGCGATCTCGGGTTCGGTGTAGATCACCCACGGCACCGTGCCGAGGTCGACATGGGGCTTGCCGCCGGCGATCCGCTCAGCCACGGCAATGCCTTCCTCGGTGCCCTTGTGGGCCAGCATCGGCCCACGGACTGCGTCACCGATGGCCCACACGCCGTCCGCGCTCGTCCTGTTGTGCTCATCGACGTCGATGCGGCCCTTGTCGTCCAACGACACGCCGGAATCATCGGCCAGCAGGTTCTCGGTGGCCGCCCGGCGCCCGACCGCGCAGAGCAGACGGTCCACGCTGATCTGGTCCCGCTCTCCATCCTTCTCGAAAACGACATTGACCTGGTCGTCCACCACGTCGGCACCGAGCACCTTTGTCCCCAGGCGGATGTCCAGTCCCTGTTTCTTGAACTCGCGCTCGGCGGCCCGGGCGATGTCCCGATCCACGGCCGCGAGGAAATCGGGCAGGGCTTCCAGTACCACGACCTCCGCACCGAGGCGACGCCAGACGCTGCCGAGTTCCAGGCCGATGACTCCGGCGCCGATTACGCCAAGTTTCCCGGGGACCTCGCCGAGATCGAGGGCACCTGCGTTGTCGATGATGTGCTCACCGTCAAAGCTGACGTTCGGGATCTCAATCGGGACCGATCCCGGCGCGAGAATCACCTGATCTGCGGCGATCGTCTCCGACTCGCCGTCCCCCAGCGGGGTGATTTCCACCTGACGCTCGGCCAGCAGACGGCCGCGCCCGGCAAAATGGGTGATCTTGTTGCCCTTCACCAGCTGCCCGACGCCGCCGGTCAGCTTTTTCACGATCTTGTCCTTGCGCTCGATCATCTTGCCGATGTCGATGGTGACGTCGCCGGCGGTGATGCCGTGGTCACCGTAGTGGTCCCGAACATGCTCGTAGTGCTTGCTGGAATCGAGCAGCGCCTTGGAGGGAATGCAGCCCACATTCAGACACGTACCACCGAGTGCCGGCTTGCCGTCCTTGCCCTTGAAGTCGTCGATGATGGCGGTCTCGAATCCGAGCTGGGCGGCTCTGATGGCGGCCGGATACCCGGCGGGACCGGCCCCGATGACGATGACGTCGAATTTCTTCATGTCGGACATTACCTATAGCCCCAGCAGCAGCCGGTGCGGATCTTCCAGCGCTTCCTTGATGGTCACGAGGAACAGCACCGCGTCCCGGCCGTCGACGATCCGGTGATCGTAGGTCAGAGCGAGGTACATCATCGGCCGGGCGACGATTTCGCCGTCGACAACCACCGGTCGCTCCTTGATCGCATGCATGCCGAGAATCGCGCTCTGCGGCATGTTCAGGATCGGGGTGGAGACCAGAGAGCCAAACACGCCTCCGTTGGTGATCGTGAAGGTGCCGCCCTGGAGATCCTCCAGCTTGATCGAACCCTTGCGGGCCTGTCCTGCATAGTCGGCAATCGCCTGCTCGATCTCGGCCAGGGACATCTGCTCGGCGCTGCGCAGCACCGGGACCATCAGGCCCCGGTCCGTCGAAACGGCGATGCCGACGTCGCAATAGCCGTGGTAGATGATGTCGCCGTCGTCCACCGACGCATTGACGATCGGGTGCTTCTTCAGCGCTTCGCATGCGGCCTTCACGAAGAAAGACATGAAGCCCAGCTTGATGCCGTGCTTGTCCTGGAACTCCTGCTTGTAGCGCGATCGGATTTCCATGACCGCCTTGAGATCCACCTCGTTGAAGGAGGTCAGCATGGCGGCCGTGCTCTGCGCCTCGACCATGCGCTCGGCAATCCGGGTCCGCAGGCGGCTCATGGTCACCCGCTCCTCCGGCCGGGCGCCGGCAGGTGCATCCTCGTCGGACTTGGCGCGATCCTCGTCCGCGGTGTCGATCCGCTTCTGCACGTCTTCCTTGGTGATGCGCCCATCCCGGCCCGTGCCCTTGACATCGTCGGCGGAGAGGCCGTGCTCGCGCATCAGCTTGGCCGCGGCCGGACTCGCGTCGCCCGTATCCGCTTCTTTTTCCGAGTCATCGGAGCCCTTCTTGCTTTTCGCCTTGTCCGCTTTTTCTTCGGCTTTGGCTTCCGTCGACTCCTCTTCGGCTTTCTTGTCTTCCTTCTCTTCCTTCTCTTCTTTCTCTGCCTTCTCTTCTTTCTCTGCCTTCTCCTCCTTCTCCTCCGACTCGTCCTCGGAATCCTCCTCTACGGCGCCTTCCTCGATCACCGCCAGCAGGTCGTTCTCGGAGACCACCGCCCCCTCCTCCTGCTTGATTTCCTTGATGACACCGTCCGCCGGCGCGGGTACTTCCAGCACCACCTTGTCGGTTTCCAGGTCGACCAGATTCTCGTCCCTGCGGACCGAATCCCCCGCCTGCTTGTGCCAGCTGGCGATCGTGGCGTCCGAGACGGACTCCGGCAAGACCGGGACTTTGACTTCAATTGCCATGCTTAAAGATCCTGTGGTTGCTTATTCGACGTCGTGATCCTGCCCGCCGCCGACGCTCAGCGCGGCTTCGACGAGCGCCTGCTGTTGTTCCGCGTGGAGCGCGTAATGGCCCACGGCCGGCGCGGCCGATCGGGCCCTTCCCGCATAGAGGAGCCGCTGATTATCGCCGATGCAGGCTTTCAGGTGGTGCTTGATTTCGTACCAGGCGCCCTGGTTGCGCGGTTCTTCCTGGCACCAGACGACTTCCTTCACGTTCGGAAAGCGGGCCAGCTCCCGCACCAGCAGGTCCCGCGGGAAGGGATAAAGCTGTTCGACCCGTGCCAGCGGCACCTTCAGATGTCCCAGACGCTCCCGTTGCAGGGCAAGATCGTAGAACACCTTTCCGGAGCACAGAACGAGGCGCTCGACTTCATCGGTTTCCTTGACGAAGCGGTCGGGGATGAGGGTCCTGAACCGCCCCTCTGACAGCTGCGAGAGGGTGGACGTGGAGGCCTTGTTGCGCAGCAGGCTCTTCGGCGTCATCACGATCAGCGGCTTGCGAACCTTGCGCAGCATCTGCCGGCGCAGCAGGTGGAACATCTGCGCAGGCGTGGTCGGAACCGCCACCTGCATGTTGTTCTGCGCGCACAGCTGCATGAAGCGCTCCAGACGCGCCGAGGAGTGTTCCGGTCCCTGGCCCTCGTAACCGTGGGGGAGGAACATGGTGAGCCCGCACATGCGTCCCCACTTGGCCTCGCCCGAACTGATGAACTGGTCGATGACGACCTGGGCGCCATTCACGAAATCGCCGAACTGTGCCTCCCAGATCACCAGCGTTTCCGGTTCGGAGCTGGCGTAACCGTACTCGAAGCCCAGGACCGCCTCTTCCGAGAGCAGCGAGTCGATGATGGTGACCGCATTCGGATTGTCCGAGAAGCTTTCCAGAGGTGCGTAGGTCGTGGCGTCGGCCTGATTGTGGAGGATTGCATGGCGGTGGAAGAAGGTGCCGCGACCGCTGTCCTGTCCGACCAGGCGCATCTCGTAGCCCTCGTCCAGGAGCGAGGCGTAGGCCATGGTCTCCGCAAAGCCCCAGTCCATCCGCAGTTCGCCGGCGGCCATCTTGGCCCGGTCGTCCATGATGCGTTGGACGCGCGCATGCAGTTCGAAGCCCTCGGGGAGTTCCTGCAGTTTGTTCGCAAGTTCGATGACCCGCTCGGGCTCGACGGTGGTGTCCACTTCCTCGTCGAGGGTGCCGGCGAGGTGGGTGGACCAGTCGACGATGTATTCGCTCTCGAAGGGCCCGTCGTGGATCTCGGCGACCGGGTGGCCGGCGTCCAGCGCGTCGCGATAGTCCGTCTGCATCTGCTTGACGCCGTCCTCGTCCATGACCCCGGCATCGAGCAGCCGCTCCGCGTAGAGTTCGCGGGTGGTGGTCATGGAGCGGACCTTGCGGTACATCACCGGCTGGGTGGCCGCCGGTTCGTCGGCCTCGTTGTGGCCGTGGCGGCGGTAGCACACCAGGTCCAGCACCACATCCTTGTTGAAGGTCATCCGGTAATCCAGCGCCAGTTGCATGCAGAACATGACCGCTTCCGGATCATCACCGTTCACGTGCAGGATCGGCGCCTGGACCATCTTGGCCACTTCCGTGCAATAGAGCGTGGACCGGGCATCGAGCGGGTTGGACGTGGTGAACCCGATCTGATTGTTGACGATGACGTGGACCGTGCCCCCCACCGCGAAGCCGCGCGCCTGGGACATGTTGAACAACTCCATGACCACGCCCTGGCCGGCAAATGCGGCATCGCCGTGGATCAGGATAGGAAGCACCTGCTGGCGCCGGCGGTCGTTGCGTCGCGTCTGGCGGGCCCGTGCCGAGCCGGCGACCACCGGGTCGATGATTTCCAGGTGGGACGGGTTGAAGCCCATTGCCACGTGTACCCGTCCCCCGGGCGTGTCCAGCTCCGAGGAGAAGCCCATGTGATACTTGACGTCGCCTGAGCGACGCTCATCGTGCAGCTCGACCTTGCCTTCGAATTCTTCGAACAGCTCCTTCGGAGACTTGCCGAGGATGTTGACCAGCGCATTCAGACGCCCCCGGTGGGCCATCCCCATGACGACCTCCTTGACGCCCTGGTCGCCGGCCCCCTGGATCATGCCGTGGAGCAGCGGGATGAGACTCTCTCCGCCCTCGAGAGAGAACCGTTTCTGGCCGACATACTTGGTATGCAGGTAACGTTCGAGTCCTTCCGCCATCGTGAGGTGCTCGAGTATCGAGCGCTTCGCGGCGTCGTCGAAAGCAAACTCGCCTGCGGCGCCTTCCAGCCGTTCCTGCAGCCAGCGGCGCTCCGGCGTGTCGGTGATGTGCATGTACTCCGCACCGATTGGCCCGCAGTAGGTCGCTTCCACGAGCGCAACGATCTCGCGCAGGGTCAGTTCCGACGGGGCATGCAGGCTGCCGGTGTTGAACACCTGGTCGAGATCCGCGTCGGTCAGGCCGTGGGCCCCGAGGCTCAGGTCGGCGATCTCCGGCCGGTGGCTCAGTCCCAGCGGATCGAGCTGCGCCTTCTTGTGCCCCCGAACCCGGTAGGCGTTGACCATTTTCAGTACGCCGGCCTGCTTTTCGGCCTCCAGCGCCGTGTAGCTCGCCCCGCGCTGCCTGGTGGCCGCCAGACCGGCCAGTTCGCCGAGACGTCGGAACCGCTCGACGACGGCCGCGTGGGAAACGTCGGCGCCGTTACCGCCGTCCAGTCCGTCGAAATAGGCGCGCCATTCCTCGGGAACCTCGCCCGGATCGCTGAGATAGCGCTCGTAGAGATCTTCCACGAAGGCGGCATTGCCGCCCGACAGGTGAGACGTGGCCTTGAATTTCTCCAGCAGTGAGTTCACGACGCGGGGGGTCCGAGGGGTGATGAGAAAGGCGACAATTATAGCCCAACCGCGGGTTTCCTTCGCAACCCGCAAAGCAGCCTAGGATAGCTGGACGGCAACCTCCCGGCCGAGGAGCACGTGACCGAGAACATGCCAACGGAGTCCGCTGGTTGCTGACCATTCCCGGAGAGCGCGCAGTTCATGATCGGCATGGCCGGGATAGCCCAGCAGGTCGTCGAAAAGCAGGACGGAGCCAGGCACGAGATAGTTGTCGATCGCATCCAGCACCGTGCGGGTCGAGGAGTAGAGATCGCAGTCGATGTGTGCGAAAGCCACCTTTTGGCCGGTGTCGCGCAGGAAAGGGGCCACCGAATCCACGAACCACCCGCGGTGGAGGCTGACGTTTTCAGGCACTGACGGCAGGCGCCCGTCGGTTGAATAGGCGCCCGCGCCCTCGCCGGGTTTCCAGTCTTCCGGCAGTCCCTGGAAACTGTCGAAACCATGGACCGGTCGCTGCGTACGCTGGGCGATCTGCTTGATGCTACGTCCGTGGTAGACCCCGAATTCCAGGACCTGGCCCCTCTTCGGACAGGCGTCCAGAGCGAAGTTCAGCAGCCTTGCTGCCGTCCCGAAAACTCGCCCGCCGCCGTGCCGGACCAGCCATTCGGCGCTTTCAATGATTGCCTGTATGCGCGCGCCGCCCCGAGGCGGCGGGGCAGGAGAACCGGCAAGGCTGTCGATGGCATGGATGGCCAGCGCCGCATAGGCCAGCTGAGGCCAGCGCAGCAGCAGATCTTCGAAGCGCTGCCGATTGTGATCCAGCGTTCGCGACTCGAGGCTGAACATGACGAACAGGAAAGCGCACTCGGGGTTACGTGTCGCAAATGGCCTGAGGCGTTCGATGGCGTGGTCGACATGACCCAGTGAAGCCAGCGCCCTGGCCACGCAGCTCACGGCCTCCGCCTGACCGGATTCTGCCGCCGATTCGAAGGCGGTCAGGGCCTGATCATACTGGCCCTGCCGCCAGGCGACGCGCCCGGTGGCGACCTGAAGACTGGGAAACCTCATTGCGGCATCAAGCTAGCGAATCCCGGATCCGCGGTGCAGTGACATAAAGTGCGCGTCTAGCGATCAGAGATCCAGCCGTCGGGTATGCGGATCGGGCTCGCCGTGCTCCCAGGCCTCATCGAAAAACTCGCCCAGCTGACGGGCCTGGAGGACGTCGTTGGCGTGGGCTCGTCCTTCCCAGCGATCGCCGAAGTCCCGATACACGACGTGTCTCCGGTCGGCAATGGCAAATGCACTGACGTTGTCCGCATGCTGCTTGCCCGGGTTGCGCAGCTGAACGGCCGTGGGACGTTGCTGGGCCAGATTGATCCAGCGATGCCCGTCCTGGACTGCTTTGCGGCTGTCGAGCACGAGGATGCGCACCTGGGGCTCCTTGGCAAAGGCGACCAGCTCGCGCAGCGCGTCGACGATGTCCATGCGGTTCAATACGGCCGGATCGAGGTCGTGCGTGTAAACGTCGAGCTGTTCTCGACAGCAACGGATCAGGGCCAGCATCCGTTCGGCAAATTCGCTGGGCAGACGAAACGGCCCCTCATCGAGTTCATCGCTGGAGGCGGGCGTGCGGCGTTCGCGCTCGACGGGCCCGACGAAATCCCGGTCCTTGAGGTGCAACCGCATCCAGCGATGCGGGATGCCCACTTCATCGAACACGTCGCCTTCGGGCTGGAACCCGAGCCTGGCGTAGAATTCTTCGGCATAGGTCTGGGATGCCGCGCGAACCTCGGTCAATCCGCGCAGCTTGGCCGCCTCCAGGCAGCTCCGCAGGAGTGCGGCACCGACACCCTGTCCCCGCCACTCCTGCCTGACGGCCATGCGGCCGATCCGCCCGTCGCGGGTCAGCCGGGCGGTTCCGATCACTTCGCGCTCGTCGCTGCTGCGGGCCAGAAAATGCTGCGATGTGGGTTCGTCCTCGTCGAATTCCTCTTCTTCCGGGACTTTCTGTTCGGCGACGAACACCTCCAGTCGCACCGGCTCGATGTCCGCGCGATCGGTGGGCCAGGTGGCGGGCTCGATGTAGAAATCCTGCGTTTCCACGACACCCATCATACCCGATTGGCAGACTGCTGCGGGCGGCTCAGAGGTCGCGGGCCAGGCGTGCCGCATCGCCGGTGTAGGATCCCGGGTCGAGCTTCAGCAGGCTCGCCCTGGCGGCCTCGGGGATGTCCAGCCCGTTGACGAAGGCGTGCAGCGCGTCGCGATCGATTGCCTGGCCGCGAGTCAGTGCCTTCAGCTTCTCGTAGGGTTCCGGGACGCCATAACGGCGCATGACGGTCTGGATGGCTTCGGCCAGCACTTCCCAGTTTGACGCCAGGTCCTCGGCCAGCCGCGCCGGATTCACTTCCAGCTTGTCCAGTCCCCGGGCCAGGGACGCATGGGCGATCACCGTATGTCCGAAAGCGACGCCGATACTGCGCAATACGGTCGAGTCGGTGAGATCCCGCTGGAAACGGGAGACCGGCAGCTTGTTCGCGAAATGATCGAACAGCGCGTTGGCCACGCCCAGGTTGCCCTCGGCGTTCTCGAAGTCGATCGGATTGACCTTGTGCGGCATGGTCGACGAGCCGACTTCGCCGGCCTTGACCTTCTGCCGGAAAAACCCCCAGGAGATGTAGCCCCAGATGTCGCGGCAGAGGTCGATGAGCGTGACGTTGGCGCGGCGCAACGCATCGAACAGTTCGGCAAGGTAGTCATGCGGTTCGATCTGGATCGTATGCCGGTTCTGGCTCAGTCCCAGGCCCCCGAGCACCGCCCGGGCGAGGTCCTCCCAGGGCACGTCCGGGTACGCCGCGAGATGGGCATTGTAATTGCCCACGGCACCGTTGAGCTTGGCCAGCAGTTCGACTCCGGCGATCCGCTCGCGCTGGCGTTCCAGGCGAGCCGCGAAATTGGCCAGTTCCTTGCCCAGGGTCGTCGGCGAGGCCGGTTGGCCGTGGGTCCGGGACAGCATGGGCTGGTCGGCGTGGGTCGTGGCCAGGTCGCGGAGTCGGGCAAGCAAGCGCTCCAGGCCCGGCAGGATCACCTGCGCGCGAGCATCGCCGACCATCAGGGCGTAGGCCACGTTGTTGATGTCCTCGGAGGTGCAGGCGAAATGGATGAACTCGGCGCGGGCGGCCAGCTCCGGGTTCGTCTCGAAGCGCTGCTTGAGCCAGTATTCAACGGCCTTGACGTCATGGTTGGTCGTCGCCTCGATGGCCTTGACGGCGGCCGCATCGTCGATGTCGAAGTGGTCCTCCAGGGAATCGAGAAACGCCTCCGAAGCTGCGTCGAGGGGCGCCAGCTCCGGAATGCCTTCCGCGGCTGCCAGTGCCCGGAACCAGGCCAGTTCCACGCGCACCCGGCGGCGGATCAGACCATACTCGCTGAAAACCTCCCGCAGGGCAGCGGTCTTGCCCGCATAGCGCCCATCCACCGGGCCTACCGCGGTCAGCTCTGACAACTCCATCGCACACCTGTCATGGCTCAAACGGTCATTTTAACCGAACTGTTTGGCGTTATAATCCGCGGGCTGAACCCAAACCCGGGCCAAGGCCGGCCCAGCAAGCCCACCCAGGAGATTCCGATGACCGATTACCGCACCGAAAAGGACAGCATGGGCGAACTTCAGGTGCCCGCCGATGCGCTCTACGCAGCACAGACTCAGCGCGCCGTGGAAAATTTCCCGATCAGCGGACTGCGCATGCCCCGCCAGTTCATCCGGGCCCTGGGTTTGATCAAGGGAACGGCAGCCGAAGTGAATCGCGAGCTGGGCCTGCTCGACCCGGACAAGGCGGCGGCCATCGTGGCCGCGGCCGGAGCGGTCGAGCGGGGCGAGTATGACGATCACTTTCCGGTCGACGTGTTTCAGACCGGGTCCGGCACTTCGTCGAACATGAACGCCAATGAAGTGATTGCTACCCTGGCGCGCAAGGAGGCCGAGGGTGTGCATCCCAACGATCACGTGAACATGGGGCAGAGCAGCAACGACGTCATCCCCACGGCGATCCACGTCGCCGCCGGGCTGGCCTGCCACGAACAGCTTCTGCCGGCCCTGGAGCACCTGGTCGAGGTCTGCCGGCGCCGGGCCCGCGACCTGGCGGACGAGCCGAAGACCGGTCGCACCCACCTCATGGATGCGATGCCGGTCACCTTTGGCCAGGAACTGGGTTGCTGGGCCCAGCAGCTGACCAGTGGCATGGCGCGTGTTCGCTCGGCCCTGGAGCGCATAGCGCAGCTGCCCCAGGGCGGTACGGCTGTGGGCACGGGCATCAACGCCCATCCCGAGTTCGGCGAGAAGGTCGCCGCCGCCCTGGAACTGCGTACCGGTTTCGCATTCAAGCGCGCGGAGAACCTGTTCGAGTCGATCAGCTCCCAGGATGCGTCCGTCGAGCTCTCCGGCCAGCTCAAGACCGTGGCATGCAGCATGATGAAGATCGCCAACGACCTGCGCTGGATGAATTCCGGCCCGCTGGCGGGGATCGGGGAGATCGAGCTGAAGGCGCTGCAGCCCGGCTCCAGCATCATGCCCGGCAAGGTCAACCCGGTGGCGCCGGAAGCGGTGACCATGGTCTGCGCGCAGGTGATCGGCAACGACAGCGCCATCACGGTCGGCGGTCAGGCGGGGAACTTCCAGCTCAACGTCATGCTGCCGATGATCGCCTACAACCTGATCCAGAGCATCGAGATCCTGGCCGGCGCGGCGCGCGTCCTGGCCGATGGCGCGATTGACGGCTTCGTGGTGAAGCGGGATCGGATCGACGCAGCCCTCTCGCGCAACCCGATCCTGGTCACCGCGCTGAATCCGGTGATTGGCTACGAGAAGGGCGCCGCGATCGCCAAGAAGGCCTATCAGGAGGGCCGCTCCGTGCTGGATGTCGCGCGCGAGGAAACCGACCTGGACGAGGAACAGCTGCAGAAGCTGCTGGATGCGCGTGAACTGACCCGGGGCGGAATCCACGAAGCATGAACCAGATTCTCGTCGATGCGCTGCCGGAACTGATCGCGACGCTGGTCGGCGTCGCGGTCGGCGGTGTCATCGCGTTCACCTACGAGCATCTCCGGGAGAAGCGCTTTCGCAACCGTCAGGCGTTTCTCATCCTGCGCAGCTTGGCGCGGGAGATGCGCGAGAACTACGACATCATGAAAGAGGTTCTGCCCCACTACGAGCGCACGCCCTACGGCAAGAGCTTTTACCTGAACACCTCGGTGTGGGAGACGGCGCTCGCGGTGGAGCAGCTACCGGAAGTCATCGGATTCCAGCTGGCCGACACGATCGCCAATCACTACAGCACGCTGACCCGCCTGCGCTACTACGGTGACCTGCTGGTCAAGGTCTGGCTGACCAACGAGGAGATCGACGGCTATCCGCAGATCCGGGCCGGCTTCCGTCGGATCATCATCGATTCGCTGAATTACGCGATCGAGAACCACCCCTCCGTGATCGACGAGATCGATCGGACCCTCACGGACGTGCGCGGTAAATACGGATCGATTACCCGCAGCATCATGGCCGGTCGCTGAGCGCCGTCACGGCCGCGCCCACGATTTCCTTCAGGATCCGCTTCAGGGGCTCGGCACGGGCCGGATCGTAGTCCGTATCCGGCTCGGCGAGATAGGTCCTCTGGGAGAGTTCAAGCTGGATGCTGTGGATGCGCCGGTCCGGTCGGGCGTAGGCGCGGGTGATGTAGCCCCCTCTGAAGCGCCTGTTGACCGCCACCGAGTAGCCGGCGTCCCGGGCCAGGGCAGCAAGCTGCTCGATGATTTCCGGCGGACAGGTTCGACCCGAGTCCGTTCCGAAGTTGAAGTCCGGCAGGTCGCCCTCGAAAAACCGGGGCACCCGGGAGCGGATCGTGTGCCCTTCCCAGAGCAGGGCGAAGCCGTGCTGCGCTACGATCCGATCCAGTTCCCGCTCCAGCTGGACGTGGTAGGGCCGCCAGTACCGCTCGATCCGCCTACGGATCTCGTTTTCGTCGGGTTCCTCGCCTGGAGCATAGAGCGGTTCGTGATCGAAGCTCGAGGTCGGGCATAAACCGGTCTCATCCTGCCCCGGATAGAGCGCCGCCCCATCCGCGGACCGATTGAGGTCAACCACGTAACGCGCGTAGTTGGCAGCCAGGCGGGTGGCGCCGAGATCGTGAGCGAAATCGTAGAGTCTGGCCACATGCCAGTCCGCATCGCGGGCGGAACGACCCACCGGCGTCATCCGGCGGGCGATCTCTCGCGGGATGCGCAGGCCGTCATGGGGACAGCTGATCAGCAGCGGTCCATCGCCGCGCTGCAGGTCGAAGACCGGTGGCGTCATCCCTGGTCTGAAGTCGAGGGCAGCAACGTTGCGGCCACTTCCCCGAGCCTGCCGTTGCGGACCAGTTCGGTCACCTGGTCGATGTCGGTCGCAAAATAGCGGTCGTGGACGTAGGGCTCGACCCTTGACCGGATGGCCGCCACAATCGATTCCAGGGTCTCGGAACTCCGGCGGGGCCGGTGGAACTCGATCCCCTGCGCGGCGGCAAGCAGTTCGATGGCGACGATGTGCGCCGCGTTCTCGGCCATATCCGCAAGGCGCCGGGCGCCGTGGGTGGCCATGGACACATGATCTTCCTGGTTGGCCGAAGTGGGGATCGTGTCCACCGAGGCCGGCGTTGCCAGGAGCTTGTTCTCGGAGGCCAGTGCGGCGGCCGTCACCTGGGCGATCATAAATCCGGAGTTGAGTCCGCCGTGCTCGACCAGGAAGGCCGGCAGGCCGCTCATGTTCGGATCGATCAGCATCGCCGTCCGCCGTTCGGACATGTTGCCGATCTCGGCCGTGATCAGGGCCAGCTGATCGGCAGCGAAGGCCACCGGCTCGGCATGGAAGTTCCCACCGGAGAGGATTTCGTCCTGCTCCGGGAAGACCAGCGGGTTGTCGGTGACCGAATTGGCCTCGCGTCTCAGGCATTCGGCGGCATGGTGAAGTATGTCCAGCGCCGCGCCCATCACCTGCGGCTGGCAGCGCAGGCAGTAGGGATCCTGGACGCGGTCGCAGGTGGTATGGGAGGCGCGGATCTCGCTGCCCGAAAGAAGGCGGCGCAGGCTCTCGGCAACGGCTTGCTGGCCGGGATGACGCCGCAGCTGGTGAATCCTCGCATCGAACGGCGTGTCCGAGCCCATTGCCGCATCCACGGACAGCGCACCGGCCGCAACGGCGGCCGAGAAAACGCGTTCGATCCGGAACAGTCCGTTCAGGGCCAGGGCGGTGGAGACCTGGGTTCCGTTCAGCAGCGCCAGCCCTTCCTTGGGGCCCAGCTGGACCGGCGCCAGGCCGAGCTGTTCCAGCGCTTCCGCGGCGCTGAGGCGCTCACCGCGGAGGTCGATCAGTCCCTCGCCCAGCAGCACTGCGCTGAGATGCGCCAGCGGCGCGAGGTCGCCGGAAGCTCCGACGGATCCCTTGGCCGGGATGACCGGCCACGCCTGCTCGTTGACCAGCGTGATCAGGGCGTCGATCGTCCCACGCTGGACTCCCGAGTAGCCCTGGGCCAGGCTCGCGATCTTCAGTACCAGGGCGAGCCGCACGACCGGTTCCGGAAGTGGATCGCCGACTCCGGTCGAGTGCGACAGGACCAGGTTGCGCTGCAGGGTCTCCAGTTCCTGGCCCTTGATCCGTGTCCGCGCGAGCAGGCCGAACCCGGTGTTGATGCCATAAACCGTGTCTCCACGGGAGACGACGCGGCGCACCGTTTCCCGGCCCGCCTCGACCTGGTCCCAGACACCGGGATCCAGCTCGATCGGCTGCGCTTTCTCCCAGATGTCGCGCATCAGTTGCAGGGAAAGCGCGCCGGGGCGGATGCGAAGGGGCGTGCTCATCGGTCCAGCATCGGCAGGTCCAGACCGTTTTCCCGGGCGCACTCGATGGCCTCGGGATAGCCGGCATCCGCGTGCCGCATCACCCCGGATCCGGGATCGTTCCACAGGACCCGCTCGATGCGCTGCGCGGCCGCCTCGGTGCCGTCGCAACAGATCACGACGCCCGCGTGCTGGGCGTAGCCCATGCCGACGCCCCCGCCGTGGTGAATCGATACCCAGGTGGCCCCGGAAGCGCAGTTCAGGAGCGCGTTGAGGAGCGGCCAGTCGGATACCGCATCGGAGCCGTCCGCCATCGCTTCGGTCTCCCGATTCGGACTGGCCACGGAGCCGGAATCGAGATGGTCCCGGCCGATCACCACCGGCGCCTTGAGTTCACCGCTCGCGACCATCTCGTTGAAGGCCAGCCCGAGGCGGTGGCGCTGGCCGAGTCCGACCCAGCAGATGCGGCTCGGCAGGCCCTGGAAGTGGATGCGCTCGCGCGCCATGTCCAGCCAGTTGTGCAGGTGCGTATCGTCGGGGATCAGTTCCTTGACCTTCTCGTCGGTGCGATAGATGTCCTCCGGGTCGCCGGACAGCGCTGCCCAGCGGAACGGCCCGATGCCGCGGCAGAACAAGGGTCGCACATAGGCCGGGACGAAGCCCGGGAAGTCGAAGGCGTTGGCGAGTCCCTCGTCCTTGGCGACCTGGCGGATGTTGTTGCCGTAATCGAAGGTCGGAATGCCCCGCGCGTTGAACTCGAGCATGGCCTCGACGTGGTCGCGCATCGACGCCCGGGCCGCCCGTTCGACCGCCGCCGGATCGGACTCCTGCCGGTCGAACCACTCCTCGACCGTCCATCCCGCCGGGAGATAGCCGTGCACCGGATCGTGGGCGGAAGTCTGATCGGTGACCGCGTCCGGGCGCACCTTGCGCTGGATCAGTTCGGGCAGGATCTCGGCTGCGTTGCCGAGCAGTCCCACGGACAGCGCCTCGCGCTTGCTGCAGGCGCCTTGGATCAGTTCCAGGGCATGGTCCAGGTTGTCGCTCTGGACGTCCAGATAGCCCGTTTCCAGGCGCTTTTCGATGCGCGAGCGCTGGCATTCGATGGCCAGCATGGACGCGCCGGCCATGGTCGCTGCCAGCGGCTGAGCGCCGCCCATGCCGCCGAGGCCCGCGGTCAGGATCCACTTGCCGGACAGGTCGCCGCCGTAGTGCTGTCGCCCCATTTCCGCGAAGGTCTCGTAGGTGCCCTGGACGATGCCCTGGCTGCCGATATAGATCCACGACCCGGCCGTCATCTGGCCGAACATCATCAAGCCCTTGCGGTCCAGTTCGTTGAAGTGCTCCCAGGTGGCCCAGGCGGGCACCAGGTTCGAGTTGGCAATCAGCACCCGCGGTGCGTCGCGATGGGTTCGGAACACGCCGACCGGCTTGCCGGACTGGACCAGCAGCGTCTGATCGTCTTCAAGCCGCTTGAGGGTGTCGACGATGGCGTCGTAGCAGTTCCAGTTGCGCGCGGCCCGGCCAATGCCGCCATAGACGACCAGCGACTCGGGGCGCTCGGCAACCTCCGGATCGAGGTTGTTCATGAGCATGCGCAGGGGCGCCTCGGTGAGCCAGGAGCGGGCGTTCAGCTCCGTTCCGCGAGGGGCGCGGATGACGCGGCTGGGATCGGACCGGTTCATGACGGGTTTTCCTTGCGAACGAAGAGAGGGGTCAGCGGAGGCAGGTCATCGGCGCCCTGGTTCATGACGTACCGGGATCCCGCGTAATACATGTGCGCGATCGACGCCACCCGGTCGCGGGTCCAGGTACGCCGGGTCACCAGGAGCACCGGGTCATTGGGGTCGATCTTCATCAGCCTGACGCCTTCGGGATCGAGCTGGACGGCCTGGATGCGTTGTTCCACGCGTTGCAGGGGCGCGTGTTCCAGCAGGTGCTGGGTCGGGGTGACCTCGGAGAAATCCACCTCCATGAAGCGCGGAGCAACCTGCGGGTTGACCAGCCGGTCCTCGAGGAGCACGGGCAGTACGTCGGCGCAATGCAGGATCC